>NZ_JALXVO010000070.1:0-18845 GCF_025151705.1 Paenibacillus sp. p3-SID1389
CAACTCCAGTCTTTATTTTTCAGAGACTGGAGTTGTTACTTTTATAGGTTAAAGCTATTTCAAAATTAAGGTTTCCTCAATATCATCCCACTTGATTGTGATTTTTATAGAAGTATATTTGTTTGATATTGCACAGCCAGAGCAGGACACAGGCACTCTTATTACCCCTTTTTGTAGAGAAATATCAGTAACTCTAGTATTTTTACTTTCACTTTCTATTACTAGCTCATCAACAGTATTATCTTTCATCTTTTTGCCTTTAAAACGAAATTCATAAGTGCCTTGCTCACTATTTGTTTTAGTATTAATCGTTGGGTTATACTTCCCTTTCCAATTGGTACTCTCACCACTAAAGTTAAGAGTTGAACTACAACTTATCAGTAATATGAACACTGAAAAAATGAGAAAAGTTTTCTTTATCGGATCTCACTCCTTTCTTCACACCTAATTTTATATCTTTTTCAAGAATTATGCAATTTACTACACCTGTTCTTTTAGAAAATTTTCAATGCTGTCAGGGCGGGACTAGTGAACTCTGACGGTTTATCGTATGGAGACTTCAACAATAACAGATTTCAAAAGATATAGTTCCTTAATTAATTTCTATCGGGACGAGCCTGAACTCGTTTACGTCGGCCAGCCCGCGATTGGTGATGCGCAGCTCGGGGATGACCGGCAAGGCGATCAGCGAAAACGTCATGAACGGCGCGTTCAGCGTGCAGCCGAGCCGCTGCCAGGCGGCCTCCAGCTGCTTTACTTGCGCTACCACGGTTTCCAGCGGCTGGTCGGACATCAGACCGGCGATGGCCATCGGCACGGCGGCGAGCACTTGGCCATCCAGGACAGCGATCATGCCGCCGCCCAGCTTCGCCAGCTCATTCGCAGCAAACGCCATGTCCTCGGGATTCGTACCCATGACGATGAGATTGTGACTGTCATGCGCAACGGTAGAGGCTACAGCCCCCTGCTTGAGTCCAAAGCCGCGCGCGAAGGCGAGGGACAGCTCGCCGGAACCGCGGTGGCGGTCGATGCAGGCCAGTGTGGCGATGTCCTGCTCGACGGCCGGACGCACGACTCCCTTCCCGTCAACCGGAACGGTTGCCGTTCCCTTCGCCGTGCGGGCGCTGTTCTCGATCACGTCGACGACGTGGATCGTCGTTTCCGTCTTGCCGCTGGCGCTGCGGTAGAGGAAATCGTCGGCGGTCAGCGGACGCGCCAATTTCACCGAAGCGCGCGCCTGCGCCGGGTACGGGTACGCCGGGAACGGGACGCGGAGCTGCCCGGCGTCGTAGGCGACCTTGCCGTCGGCGATCACGGTCGACGGCTCCATCCGCCGCAGGTCGCCGATCAGCAGCAGGTCCGCGCATTTGCCCGGCGCAATGCCGCCCACGTCGCCGTCGACCTTGAAGTACCGCGCCGTATTGATGGTTCCCATCTGGATCGCGGTAACCGGATCGACGCCCTCTTCAATCGCCCGGCGCACGACATGGTTCATGTGGCCTTGCTCAATCAAGGTTTGCGGATACACATCGTCGGTGACGAGCATAATGTTCGAGGTATTCACCTTATCTTCGGTGACCACCTTGATCACTTCCTTGACGTCATGCCATGCTGAGCCCTCGCGGATCATCAGGTGCATCCCGAGGCGCAGCTTGGCGAGCCCTTGCTCCCGGGTTACGGTCTCATGACAGGAAGTCACACCCGAGGCCAGGTAGGCCTGAAGCATGCGCTCGTCGTCACTCGGAAAATGTCCGGTGACGGTTTTGCCTGCTTCCATTGTGGCTTGGATTTCGCCGAGCATTTTCGGGTCTCCGTATACGACGCCGGGGAAGTTCATGACCTCGCCCAGCCCCTCGACGCCGTCCCAGGTCATCCCGTCGGCGATATCGCGGGTGTCCAGCGACGATCCGGCATCCTCCAAATAATCGGTGGCCGGTACACAGGAAGGGAATGTAGTATACACCTTAAGCGGCAAGCCTTGGCCCTCCTCATGCATCCAGCGCACGCCCTCCGCTCCAAACACGTTGGCGATTTCATGCGGGTCCATAAAAATACCGGTCGTTCCTTTGGGAAGCGCAGCCTTGGCGAACTCAGCCACCGACAGCATGGTGCTCTCCACGTGCATATGCCCGTCCAGGAGCCCGGGAACGATGTGGCGGCCTGCCGCATCGATCACAACGGTGTTCTCGCCGATCGTGTGCGCGGCGTCCCCCACGAAGGCGATTCGCCCTTCAGCCACAGCGACGTCCGTATTCGGCAGCAGCTCTCCGGTATAGACGTTGACTAAGGTGCCGCCCTTAACCACCAAATCGGCTTTGGCTTTGCCCATGGCGACATCCGCCAACGTACGGCTTACTTCATACAATTTTTTTCTTTGTTCCATCTCCCGGTTCGCTCCTTTAAAAAAGTCGTTCAAAAAGTCATCCTTCTAACGCTTACCACCGACCTTATACCCGCCAAAATCACGATGTTGAAAGTATAACGCTTGCCAGAATGCTTATTTACCAAATATCCGCCTGAAAATAAGCACTTGCGTCGAAATAGTGCTTCTCAGCGTCGTTAGAGCCGCGGGCACGCCAATTTTGCCAACATAGCGCTTCTCATCAGCGTTAGAGCAGAAGGGCTATCTCGAGGTGTGTGCCTGTAGCTTGTATTCTGACCTTTTGAACTCTCTCGTTAAGTTATTTAAAGATAAATATAACAAGAAAGGCCGCTCCTCGAACAGCACTTTCTGTTCGAAGAGCAGCCTTTTCTGTATAGCCTTAAGCTTTGGCCGGATTCACTTTCTCGATGACTTGGTCGATCAAGCCGTATTCCTTCGCTTCTGCCGCGCTCATGAAGTAGTCGCGGTCGGTGTCCTTCTCGATCCGTTCCAGCGGTTGGCCGGTGCGTTCCGAGAGGATTCGGTTCAGTTTATCGCGCATCTTGAGGATACGGCGGGCGCGGATCTCGATGTCCGTCGCTTGACCTTCCGCTCCGCCGAGCGGTTGATGGATCATGATTTCGCTGTTTGGCAACGCATAACGTTTCCCCGGCGCACCTGCGTTCAACAGGAAGGCGCCCATCGAAGCGGCCAGCCCAACGCAAATCGTGGAGACGTCCGCCTTGATAAATTGCATCGTATCATAAATCGCCATGCCGGCCGTAATGGAACCGCCAGGGCTGTTAATGTATAGGTGGATGTCCTTGGTTGGATCTTCCGCGTCCAGAAACAGCATCTGGGCAATGATGGAGTTGGCAACAACATCGTTTACCTGGGAGCCCAGGAAAATAATCCGGTCTTTGAGCAGACGGGAATAAATGTCATAAGCGCGTTCGCCGCGGTTGCTTTGTTCTACGACCATAGGAATATAACTCACCGATAAAACCTCCTTAAATTTAGGCTGTTCAACTGGAACGCCCCGTCGAATGGAATGGTTTGGGATTCATCGTTTCCATCAATCTAAGAATTGACGGAAATGATGGGGATTAATCTCATGATAAACAATTTATTTGAGAAAGTCAAAGAAAGTCAAACTCAAGGTAATAAAAAAGTCCAGAAGACTTGTGTCACAGGACTTTGAATGTGCAATATATGGCGCGCCCGCGAGGAATCGAACCTCGATCTCAGGCTCCGGAGGCCTACGTCATATCCATTGGACCACGGGCGCAAATTTAGCGAACAAAATAGATTATATGACATTTTGTTTCAAAACGCAAGGTGTAGATCCAAATAAAATAGGGATTGTCATGAAAGCGTTTCTATGATAACTTGAGGAATATATAAAAACGTTTTTATAGACAAGGGTGTAATCAGGGATGGGGAAAGTCACCATTAAGGATGTAGCCAAAGCAGCAGGGGTTTCCATCTCTACGGTATCCAACGCGCTCAACGATGTGGATGTGTTGAATCCGGAGACCAAATCCCATGTGCTGAAGGTCGCCAAGCAGCTCAATTACGTACCGAACTTAAACGGGAAGCAGCTCAAGTCGAAGAAGACGAATATGCTTGGTTTTTTTACGACGAGTGTATCCGGACCTTATTTTTACATTTTGGTGGAGTCGATGGCGCGCGAGAGCGAGCGGCTGGGATACGGTTTGCATGTCATGGTTACCGCCGATAAGCAAACGATTATCAGCAATATCATGGGCCGCCGGGTGGATGGCGTGATCATCTACGAAGAATTGCGGGTCGATGACCAAGATATCGCGATGATGGAGAAGGACAAGATCAAGGCGGTATTTCTGGATCGGGTGATTCAGAAGGAAACGATGGGGACCGTGATTTTTAATTCGTATGCGTCCGCTTATGAAGCGACCAAATACCTGATCAGCCTGGGCCATAAGAAAATCGCCTACATTTCCGGCGTTGATACGATGTACGACAGCGTACAGCGGAAAGAGGGATATCTCGCGGCCTTGCGGGAGCATCAGCTGCCGATTGATGAGGATTTTATTGTGCAGGGGTATTTTGAGGAAGAGAGTACCTACAATGCGATTCGGGCGTTTATTCATAAGCATCCGGGCAAAGTGCCGGACGCGATTCTGGCCGGCAACGATTTGAGCGCCATTGGTTGTATTAAAGCGTTACGTTCGTACGGCCTCGAGGTTCCAAGGGACATCAGCGTCGTAGGGTTTGACGATATTGATATTGCCCAGTATTTTACGCCGCCCCTGACCACGGTTCGCAATCCGATCGCCAGACAAGGGATCTTGGCGGTCAATCATCTGGTGAACATGATTAAGAAGCAGGAGCAGGGGAAGGTGCAGAAGCTGGACGGGGAACTGATCGTGCGAGGCTCAAGTCATGTTCGTTTAAGCTAAGAGAAGCGGAGACGAAGCTGATCTTGAGCTCAGCGGAAAATGTAAGCGGTTAACTACAGGGGTTCTGTTGACGAAAATAAAAACGTTTTTATCCATACGGGATAAAGAGAGGAGCGCAAAATGGCGAAGTCAGCTGCGTCAGCCAAAAAGCCGATGGGATTAAGAATGAAGCAATTCTTTATCGATTTCGGCAGGCAGTGGGAAATCCAGTCGATGATCTGGCCGGGCATCATTTTTATGATTATTTTTTGCTACATTCCCATCTACGGACTTACGATCGCTTTCAAAAATTATACGGTCATCGATACGTTAAGCTCCGCTCCATGGGTAGGTTTGGACAACTTCAAAATTATCGCCACCGACAAATACTTCTGGGAATCCGTGGTGAATACGCTGGGGATCAGCTTCCTGAAGCTGGCCATCGGCTTTGTGATCCCGATTATTCTCGCGATTATGATCTATGAGGTCGGGTTGGGCCGGTTTAAAAAAATCGTGCAGACGATCTCGTACCTGCCGCACTTTTTGTCCTGGATCGTGCTCGGCGGGATGCTCATCACCTGGTTCTCGACCACCGGGATGTTCAACCAGATGCTGCTGGACTTGGGCTTGATCTCGAAGCCTCAGAACATTCTGCTTGATCCGGGCAAGTATTGGTGGATCGCGGTGCTGTCGGATGTTTGGAAAGAGGCGGGCTGGGGAACGATCCTGTACCTCGCCATCATGGCCAAGATCGACCCGACTTATTATGAAGCCGCGAAGATCGACGGGGCGAGCCGGCTCCGGCAAATTTGGAACATCACGCTGCCCAACATGCGGATGATTATTAGCTTGAACCTGATTCTGACCATCAGCGGCCTGCTGGGTTCCAACCTGGACCAGACCTTGGTGCTGATGAATTCTCAGAACCGCGAAAAGGCCGAGGTCATCAACTCCTACGTATACCGGATGGGGATGACGCAAGGGGACTTCTCCTACGCGACTGCCGTCGGACTTGGGGTTTCGGTTGTATCGGTCATTTTGTTGGTGCTGGCGAATAAGGTGACCAGCAAACTCAACGATAATCAATCTGTCCTGTAAGGAAGGAGCAGCAGCCATGAATCGAAAGGTGCTCAAACAGGATCTCGACAGCAGAATCTTTGATACGGTGAATGCTGCGATCCTGATCTTATTTACGATCATTATTGTGATTCCACTTTGGAACGTCATCGTTTCTTCCTTCAGTTCGGGACGAGCTCTTGCCGAAGGAGGGTTTGTCTTCTGGCCTAAGGAGTTTTCTCTGGAGAACTACCAGGCGGTGTTTCGGGACGATACGATTTGGCAGTCGTTCCTGATCTCCGTCCTCAAGACAGTCATCGGCGTTGTGACCCACGTCTTCTTCTGCGCGATGATTGGCTACGGTCTCAGCAAGAACAATGTACGCGGCCGCAAGCTGTACGTGACGATGGGCGTCATTACGATGTTCTTCTCGGGCGGTATGATCCCGACGTACTTACTGATTAAATCCCTGGGGCTGCTGAACAGCTTCTGGGTGTATATCATTCCGGCTTTGTTCAGTTATTACGATGTCGTGATCTTGATGAATTTCTTCCGCAATGTGCCGGATTCCCTGGAGGAATCGGCCAAGATTGACGGTGCCGGCGACTGGAGAATCTTCTTGAAGATCTTTATCCCGTTATCGATGCCGGCCTTGGCTACCATCGCTTTGTTCAACGGGGTAAGTCAGTGGAATGACTTTATGACAACCAAGTTGTACATCACAGATGAATACCTGTACCCGCTGCAAATGAAGCTGTACGAAATCATCGTACAGTCCCAGACCCAATCGATGCAGAACATCGCGGGTTCCGTCGTCATTGAAACGACAACCAAAGGAGTTCAACTCGCAACAATTGTGATTACGACTTTGCCGATTGTTGTGATTTATCCATTGTTACAAAGATACTTCATCTCGGGCATGATGCTGGGGGCGGTGAAGGAGTAACGCATCCGCATGAAACGCTAGGCTTGATGTGCGAGTTGGACTAGCTGTGCTTCTTACAAAAAAAGGAGGGTACAACGAATGCTTAAGTTGAACAAAAGTCTTGCAAGAAAAGGGATGACCGCATGCGCTGCACTGCTCACCGCTGCGCTGATCGTTACCGGCTGCGGCGGCTCCGGCGGCGGTTCGAAGGCCGCAACAGAGGTATCCTTGGAAGATCGGTATACCTTGGACCCGAACACGCCGGCATGGAAGCTGGACAAGAAAGAAGAGCCAACCCAGCTGACCTGGTACGTGAACGCCGATTGGTGGAATACCGATTTCGGCAATGATGTGGTCACGAAGAAGATCAAGGAAGATTTGAATATTGATATCAAATTTATTACCGGCGACGATACCAAGCTGAATACGTTTTTTGCCGGAAGCGACATGCCGGACTTGATTACTGTGTTCGATTCCAATTCGGCCGTTGTGCAGAAGGCTTCTTCCTGGGCCTTGCCGCTGAACGAGCTGGCGGAGAAATACGACCCTTATTTCAACAAAGTCGCCGCGCAAGATACGCTCAACTGGTTTAAGCAAGCGGACGGCAACACGTACGGTTACCCGAACTACTCCAATACGCAGGCCGATTATGACAGCGGTAACATTCCAGCGAAGACGGCTTTTGTAATCCGCAAAGACGTGTACGAAGCGCTGGGTCAGCCTAAGATCGGTACGCCTGAGGAATTCAAAAATGTGATGCAGCAGATTAAAACCCAATTCCCGGATCTGATTCCGTTTGGATTTAACTCAATTGGCGAGGGGACGGGCTCCTTGGGGGATGTGTTCCAAGACTTCCTCGGAGTTCCGCTGGAAACGGAGAACGGCGAGTTCTACAACCGTAATTTGGACGAGGATTATCTGACTTGGCTCAAGACGTTAAATGAAGTGCATAGAGTTGGCAATATCAGTGACGACAGCTTTGCCGATGACGGCCCTGCTTTTGAAGAGAAAGTGAAAGCCGGCAAATACGCTACGATATTGCTGGACGGAACGCCGCAGCAAGGCGGCAACTTGCAAATCTTCGCCACCGCTCATCCGGATCAAGCCTACCTGGCGATCGACGGACCGCAAAGCACGGTGGGCAACACGCCAAAGCTGAACCAATCCGGGATTACCGGCTGGATGATCAGCTTTATCACGAAGCAATGCAAGGACCCGGCGAAGGCGATCCAAATTTTCACGTACCTGTTGGATGAAGAAGGCCAAATGCTGATGAACTACGGCATCGAAGGCGAGACCTACACGAAGAATGCGGACGGAACGGTGCAATTCACACCAGAAGTGAAAGAGCTGCAGCAAAAGGATGCCGATAAATTCAAGAAGGAATACCGCATGGGCGAATTCATGTTCTTTGGCCATGACCGTCACAAAGCGCTCAGCGCCGATGCTTTCCCGGATTCCATCAAGCAAATGCAAGAGTGGGGCAAAGGAAAGCTGTACCCTCACTTCGTCCTTGAAAATATCAACCCGGATGCCGGATCTCCGGAAGCTCGCTCTTTGACGGCGATTAACACCACTTGGAACACGACGATGGTCAGCTTGATCCGCGCCAAGAGCGACGAAGAATTCGAGAGCACGCTCAACAATTACAAGAAGTTCCTTGAGGACAACGGTTGGGATAAAATCGTGCAAATCCGTACGGAGAAAATGAAAGCCAATAAAGAAAAACTCGGCCTCCAGTAAACCGTGGCCATTAATCGAAGTGGAGGGAAACAGCATGCGTGAGCTTGACATTTATTATTCCACTGGAGAAAAATCACTCTTCGTCCGTACAACGGAGGAACAGCTGAGGCCGGCGGATTCCGATGCCGGGGATGTCGAGGTCCGATTAGACGAAAGCGTCAACTATCAGACGATGGATGGGTTTGGAGCGTCTTTTACCGATTCGGCCGCCTATCTGATTCATCAGGTGCTTCCTGAAGAGCAGCGTTCTTCCTTGATGAAGATGCTGTTTGACCCGGAGGAGGGAATTGGCTTATCCGTGCTGCGCAACCCGATGGGGGCCTCGGATTATGCCCGGTTCTTCTATAGCTACAACGATTTGCCCGAAGGTGAGTCCGATCCGGAAATGCAGCGGTTCTCGATTCGTCACGACGAAGTCGATGTCATTCCGCTCTTAAAAGAAGCGCTGGCCTTAAATCCGTCCATCAAGCTGTTTGGCTCCCCCTGGAGCGCACCGGGATGGATGAAAACCAGCGGTTCAATGATCGGCGGGGAACTGAAGAAGGAGTATTACGAAGCGTACGCGAACTACTTTGTCCGTTATATCGAGTCTTACGCCAAGCACGGTTTATCCATATATGCGGTGACGCCGCAGAACGAACCGCTTTATGTGCCGGGACATTATCCGGGGATGCTGATGACGGCTGAGATGCAGACCGATTTCGTGAAAAATTATCTGAAGCCGGCTTTTGTGAAGCATGGCTTGTCCACGAAGATTTTGGCGTATGACCATAACTGGGATCGGCCGGATTATCCGCTGACTGTGCTGAAGGAAGCGGCCGAAGCGGTCGACGGAGTAGCGTGGCACTGGTATGGAGGGGTAGCCTCGGCGCAAAGCCAAGTGAAGGAGGCCTTCCCGGGCAAAGAGGTTCATTTTACCGAAGGCTCTGGCGGGGAATGGATTCCGGCGTTTGAACCGGCGTTCTCCAATGTCATGCGGACGGGAATCGAGATATTGCGAAATCACAGCCAATCATTGGTGCTCTGGAATATGGCTTTGGATGAGCAAAATGGTCCGACTGTACCAGGCTTTGGCCGCAGCACCTGCCGCGGGATCGTGACAGTGAACCAGCAGACCCGCGAGCTCGAGTATACGCTGGACTACTATGCACTGGCCCATTTCAGCAAAGTGATCCGTCCGAAGGCCATAAGAATCGCTGCCGAGTCGGGACAGCCTTCGATACGTTCCGTCGCGTTCCGCAATACGGACGATTCGATTGGGGTCGTATTGTTTAATGACGGCGAGCAGGCCTCTGATGTTCGCTTGCGTCTCCGGGGAACCGAGCTGCCGAGTTTCCGGATGGAATCAAAAAGCGCTTTGTCGATCCGACTGACCAATTGAGAAATTGAGAAACGAGGAATAAGTAGACGAGGCTCTCCCTATGCGGGAGGGTCTTTTTTTCTATGAAAACAACCGATCTGCTTTGCCGCCATCCGCAATTTTGCTGAGACACAGCAGGCCTATTTTCGACAACTCTCTGATCCAAATGTCAGGATCTTACGGGATTCTTTGCGCCTAGGGGTATAACTGCTCGGAAGAAAGTAAATGATACGGACGTCAGGCTTGCAACTAAGGAGATTATTGAGTAAAATAACAGTGGGACTTAAAAAGTTATCCCGGGACATTTTAAGGCCAGGAGATGGAGAGAGAAGACGAAGCTTGCAGGAGTGGAAAGCATGCGAAACATATTAGAGATTCAAAAGCAGCTTCTTCCTGATCTCATGGACATTCTCAAGAAAAGGTACACCATACTTCACCAGATCATGTTGTCTGATGTCATTGGCCGTAGAACCTTGGCGAATTCGCTGGACATGACGGAGCGTGTGTTGCGTGCCGAAACAGATCTCCTGAAGGCCCAGGGCCTGATAGAAATCGAGAATATAGGCATGAGAATCAGCGACGCAGGACGGCGATTGCTTGAGGATTTGGAGCCGGTCGTCAAAGAATTGTTTGGCCTCTCCAACTTGGAGGAGACGATCCGTCAGCATTATGGGCTGCGCAAAGTAGTAATTGTACCTGGAGATTGCGAGGCCTCCCCGCTGGTGAAGCGGGAACTGGGGCGAGCAGGTGCCAAAGCGCTGCTTAGTGTAATGCGCGGGGATGAGGTGGTCGCGGTAACCGGCGGCACTACGCTGGCGGAAGTCGCGGATCAGCTGAATCCGCCGCCTAACGTCACGATGAAGCAGAGCTGGTTCGTACCGGCACGCGGGGGTCTTGGCGAGAGCCTGGAAATCCAAGCGAACACGATTGCTTCCGGTATGGCGAAGCGCGTGGGTGCGGGTTATCGTTTGCTGCATGTCCCCGATCTGTTGGGGAAGGAAGCTTACGAGTCGTTGGTACACGATCCGAATATCCAGGATATCGTGGACATGATCCGTCAGGCGCGTATCGTAGTGCACGGGGTCGGAGACGCTATGGAGATGGCGCGCCGGCGCAAGCTGGAGCCAAGCATGGTCGAAGAAATCCGAAGAGAAGGCGCGCTCGCGGAATCATTTGGATATTACTTTAATGAAGACGGCGTCGTCGTGCACAAAATGCTGACCCTAGGCCTGCGTCTCGAGGATATCATGCGAACCGAGACGGTGATCGGCATCGCGGGTGGTAAGAGCAAAGCGAGAGCGATCCATGCCGTATTGCGGTTTGGCCAAGAGGATATCCTAGTGACCGACGAAGCGGCGGCACAAGAGATCGTAAATGAGTTGATCAACGGCTCCGGGAATAAATAGGTTTACTCATGACGGGTTTTATCGGGCCTGTCTTGAATAATAAAAAATCAAACACTGGGAGGAACTATCAATGAGTGTAAAAGTAGGGATTAACGGTTTTGGACGTATTGGACGCCTGGCTTTCCGCCGCATTCAAAACGTTGAAGGTATCGAAGTCGTAGCAATCAATGACCTGACAGATGCAAAAATGTTGGCTCATTTGTTGAAATATGATACAACTCAAGGCCGCTTCGAAGGCGACATCGAAGTACATGATGGATTCTTCAAAGTAAACGGCAAAGAAGTTAAAGTTCTGGCTAACCGCAACCCTGAAGAATTGCCTTGGGGCGAGCTTGGCGTTGACATCGTTCTGGAGTGCACAGGCTTCTTCACAACGAAAGAAAAAGCTGAGCTTCACCTGAAAGGCGGCGCGAAGAAAGTTGTAATCTCCGCTCCAGCTACTGGCGACATGAAAACCATCGTTTACAACGTAAACCATGAAATCCTCGACGGTACGGAAACGGTAATCTCCGGTGCATCTTGTACGACGAACTGCTTGGCTCCAATGGCTAAAGCGCTGAATGACAAATTCGGTATCGTTCAAGGCTTGATGACAACAATCCACGCTTACACTGGCGACCAAAACACGCTGGATGCTCCGCATGCGAAAGGTGACTTCCGTCGTGCTCGCGCAGCTGCTGAAAACATCATTCCTAACACCACTGGTGCTGCAAAAGCAATCGGCCTGGTTATCCCTGAACTGCAAGGCAAATTGGACGGCGCTGCACAACGCGTACCTGTTCCAACTGGTTCCTTGACTGAGCTGGTATCCGTTCTGAAAACGAAAGTAACTGCTGACGAAGTTAACGCTGCAATGAAAGCTGCTGCTGACCCAGAAACTTTCGGTTACACGGAAGACGAAATCGTATCTTCGGATATCAAAGGGATGACTTTCGGTTCCCTGTTCGACGCTACGCAAACGAAAGTATTGACTGTCGGCGACCAACAACTGGTGAAAACTGTAGCTTGGTATGACAACGAAATGTCCTACACTGCTCAATTGGTTCGTACGCTGGAATACTTCGCGAAAAAAGTAAAATAATCCAGTTACCCATATTAGAGATTCATCCCAAAGAGGAGCAACCTGTTCAGGACTCCTCTTTGGTTCTTGCATGTAATACGGCATTCACACACACCCCAAATAAATAGATAGAGATTCGTTTCATTGCGTTTTATTTAGGAGAGGAACCAAGACAAAGCCGTAGACGCGCATTTTTTGGTCTGAGAGACCCGCGCATACCGTTTAGGAGGAACGTGGAGATGAACAAGAAAAGTGTACGTGATGTGGAAGTCACCGGCAAACGCGTGTTTGTTCGCGTAGATTTCAATGTACCAATGCAAGATGGTCAAATTACCGACGACACCCGGATTCGCGAAACGCTGCCAACGATCAAATACTTGGTTGAACAAGGCGCGAAGGTGATTCTTGCGAGCCACTTGGGCCGTCCGAAAGGCCAAGTGAATGAAGATATGCGGCTTACGCTGCCGGCAAAACGCTTGAGCGAGCTGCTTGGCAAAGAAGTAGCAAAAGTCGATGAAGCTGTTGGGGAAGCAGTTAAAGCGAAAGTCAATGCGATGAACAATGGCGACGTCCTGGTACTTGAAAACGTACGTTTCTACCCAGGCGAAGAAAAGAACGATCCAGAACTCGCAAAACAATTCGCTGAGCTGGCTGACCTGTTCGTCAACGACGCATTTGGCGCTGCACACCGCGCGCACGCTTCGACCGAAGGGATCGCTCATTATCTGCCAGCCGTATCCGGCTTGCTGATGGAGAAAGAATTGTCCGTTCTCGGTAAGGCCTTGACGAACCCGGACCGTCCTTTCACCGCAATTATCGGCGGTTCGAAGGTAAAAGACAAAATCGACGTTATCGACAACCTGTTGAACATCGCGGACAACGTGTTGATTGGCGGCGGTTTGGCTTATACCTTCTTCAAAGCCCAAGGTTACGAAATCGGCAAATCGCTTCTGGATGAAACCAAACTCGATGTTGCCCTTGGCTTCATCGAGAAAGCGAAGAAGCTGGGTAAAAACTTCCTTCTCCCTGTCGACTGCATCGTAGCGGATGACTTCAGCCCAACCGCAAACCACAAAGCTGTGGATATCGACAGCATTCCTGCAGATTGGGAAGGCGTGGACATCGGGCCGAAGACTCGCGCGAAGTATGCTGAAATTATCAAGAACTCCAAGCTGGTTGTATGGAACGGACCGATGGGCGTGTTCGAAATTGATATTTTCTCCAACGGGACAAGAGAAGTGGCGGAAGCCTGCGCAACGACGGAAGGCTACACCATTATCGGCGGCGGGGATTCCGCAGCAGCAGCCGAGAAGTTCAATCTGGCTTCCAAAATGGACCACATCTCCACAGGCGGCGGCGCTTCCCTGGAATTCATGGAAGGCAAGGCGCTTCCTGGCGTCGTAGCATTGAACGACAAGTAAGAAAAAGTAGCTAGATCAAGGCTCAAAAAACGGGCTTCCAGCACCTCAGAAGGTTGGATGAAGTAATGAAGTTCGTTTTTTGAGCTACCTCTATGAAATAAAAGGAGTGGGCTCTGTGAGAACACCTATTATCGCCGGAAACTGGAAAATGTTCAAAACCGTTTCCGAAGCCAAAGCCTTCTTCGAAGCCGTGAAAGGGAAAGCGGAGGTTGCCGGCGTAGAGAGCGTCATTTGCGCGCCGTTCACCAACCTGCCGGCTTTGGTAGAAGCTGCGAAAGGCACGTCGATCAAAATCGGCGCACAAAACATGCATTTTGAAGACGAAGGAGCTTTCACTGGCGAAATCAGCGGTCGCATGCTGAAAGAGCTTGGCGTGGACTATGTGATCATCGGCCATTCCGAGCGCCGGGCGTATTTCGGCGAAACCGACGAAATCGTCAACAAGAAGATCCTGGCTGCCTTCAAACATGGCTTGACCCCGATCCCTTGCGTTGGCGAGAAGCTCGAAGAGCGTGAAGCTGGCCAAACGAAAGAAGTCGTGAAGGTTCAAACCGAAGCGGCTTTGAAAGGTCTGACTGCAGAGCAAGCAGCGCAAGTGGTGATTGCGTACGAACCAATTTGGGCAATTGGTACGGGCAAATCCTCGACCGCACAAGATGCGAACGAAGTAATTTCCTACATCCGCAGCCTGGTTCAGGGGCTTTACGGTGACGACGTAGCGGCGAAAATCCGCATTCAATATGGCGGCAGCGTAAAACCAGAAAACGTGAAGGAGTATATGGGCCAAAGCGACATCGACGGTGCGCTTGTCGGCGGTGCCAGCCTGCAGCCAGAATCGTACATCAAGCTCGTTGAGGGGGCGAAATAAATGACGGCTCCAAGACCAGTAGCTCTGATTATCATGGACGGGTTCGGGCTTCGCGACAAAGTGGAAGGCAACGCGGTTGCCCAAGCGAAGAAGCCGAACTATGACCGTTATTTGAAACAATACCCGAACACTACGCTGACGGCCAGCGGGGAAGCCGTTGGTTTGCCAGAAGGGCAAATGGGGAACTCCGAAGTCGGCCACTTGAACATCGGCGCCGGCCGGATCGTTTACCAAGACTTGACTCGGATCTCCAAATCGATTCGCGAAGGGGAATTCTTCACGAACGAGACGCTGGTGGATGCGGTACGTAGCGCGAAATCGAAGGGTAAAAAGCTGCATCTGTACGGCCTTCTGTCCGACGGCGGTGTTCACAGCCACATCGATCATATGTTTGCGATGCTCGAACTGGCGAAGAAGGAAGATATGCATGAAATTTATGTGCATGCATTCCTGGACGGACGCGATGTAGCTCCGGACAGCGCGAAAGGCTTCCTTGAGCAATTAATCGCTAAGATGAACGAGCTTGGCGTGGGCAAGATTGCCACCGTCCAAGGCCGTTACTATGCGATGGACCGCGACAAACGTTGGGACCGCGTCGAGAAATCGTACCGGGCCATGGTTTATGCGGAAGGTCCCAAATATACCGACCCGATTAAAGCAGTCACGGAATCGTACGAGAAATCGGTCTATGACGAATTCGTGATGCCAACCGTAATCGTGGACGACAAAGGCGAGCCAATCGCACAAGTTGAGAGCGGCGATTCCGTCGTGTTCTTGAACTTCCGTCCAGACCGTGCGATTCAGCTGTCCAACGTATTCACGAATAAAGACTTCCAAGGCTTCGATCGCGGCCCTAAATTCCCGAAAGATCTGCATTTCGTCTGCTTGACGTTGTTTGCAGAAACGGTGAACGGGTACGTTGCGTACAAGCCGAAGGATCTCGACAATACGTTTGGTGAAGTGTTAGCTCAACACGGGAAGAAACAACTGCGGATCGCCGAAACGGAAAAATACCCGCACGTGACATTCTTCTTCAGCGGCGGACGCGATGTTGAGCTTCCAGGCGAAAAGCGCGTGCTCATCAACTCCCCGAAAGTCGCAACTTACGACTTGAAACCGGAAATGAGCGCTTACGAAGTCGCTGAAGCTTGCGTGAAGGAAATCGAATCCGATGAACACGACGCGATCATTCTGAACTTCGCAAACCCGGACATGGTCGGCCACTCCGGTAAAATGGAGCCAACGATCAAAGCGGTTGAAGTGACGGACGAGTGCGTAGGCAAAGTCGTAGACGCCGTTCAAGCCAAAGGCGGAGTGGTTGTCATTATTGCCGACCACGGGAACGCGGATATGGAAATCGACGATGAAGGTCGTCCGTATACAGCGCATACCACGAACCCGGTACCGTTTATCGTAACCGACGAGAACGTGGTGCTTCGCGATAAAGGCATTCTCGCCGACGTAGCTCCGACGCTGCTCGACCTGATGGGCTTGCCGAAGCCTCCGGAAATGACCGGTCAATCGATGATTGCCAGCCGCAAGGCGTAAGAACATAGATTACCATTTGAATGGAATAACTACTTAAAAAGGAGACTGTAACCATGACGATTATTTCTGACGTATACGCTCGCGAAGTCCTGGATTCCCGCGGGAACCCAACGGTTGAAGTTGAAGTTTATCTTGAATCCGGTGCTATGGGCCGCGCCATCGTTCCTTCCGGCGCATCCACGGGTGCGCATGAAGCTGTAGAGCTTCGCGATGACGACAAAACTCGTTACCTGGGCAAAGGCGTACTGAACGCCGTGAAGAACGTTAACGAAATCATCGCTCCTGAAGTGATTGGCATGGACGCGCTGGACCAAGTCGGTATCGACAAATTGATGATCGAGCTGGACGGCACGCCAAACAAAGGCAAACTGGGCGCTAACGCGATCCTGGCCGTTTCGATGGCAGTTGCTCGCGCAGCAGCGGATGCATTGGATCTGCCGTTGTACGCTTACCTGGGCGGATTTAACGCGAAGCAGCTTCCGGTTCCGATGATGAACATCGTTAACGGCGGCGCGCATGCTGACAACAACGTAGACGTACAAGAATTCATGATCCTGCCGGTAGGCGCTCCTTCCTTCAGAGAAGCGCTCCGCACAGGTGCTGAAATCTTCCACAACCTGAAATCCGTTCTGAAAGCGAAAGGCCTGAACACGGCAGTAGGCGACGAAGGTGGCTTTGCACCAAACTTCTCTTCCAACGAAGACGCATTGTCCTCGATCATGGAAGCTATTACGAAAGCTGGCTATACACCGGGTAAAGACGTATTCCTGGGTATGGACGTTGCTTCCACCGAGTTCTACAAAGACGGGAAATACCATCTGGAAGGCGAAGGCAAATCCTTTACCTCCGCTGAGTTTGTGGACTTGCTCGCTTCTTGGGTTGAAAAATATCCGATCATCACGATCGAAGACGGCTGCGCTGAGGACGATTGGGAAGGTTGGAAACTGCTCACTGAGAAACTGGGCAGCAAAATCCAACTCGTGGGTGACGACCTGTTCGTAACCAACACCGAACGTTTGTATAAAGGCATCAAAGAAGGCATCGGTAACTCGATCCTGATCAAAGTAAACCAAATCGGTACGTTGACCGAAACGTTCGACGCAATCGAAATGGCAAAACGTGCTGGCTACACTGCGGTAGTATCCCACCGTTCCGGCGAATCCGAAGACAGCACGATCGCCGATATCGCTGTGGCAACGAACGCTGGCCAAATCAAAACCGGTGCTCCGTCCCGTACGGACCGTATCGCGAAATACAACCAATTGCTTCGCATCGAAGATCAATTGGCCGATCTCGCTCAATACAACGGCTTGAAATCCTTCTACAACCTGAAAGCTCATCGTTAAGAAGGGCGGCCGTTCAGATCACGGCCTAACTAACGCAAGTCCCCTGCTCGTAAGAAACAGGGGACTTTGTGTATGGTTGGACGGGGTTGTACGCACGAAACGGTTGTTATTTCGGGAACGCTGTGGTACAATAATAATGCTGTTTTTGTATCGTAAACATCAAAGTTATGGAATAGATGAAAGATGTTTCTCACTTAGGAGGTGGATTGAATGGATATTTTGCTTAAGGTATTGCTCGTTATTTTCTCGATCGGCTTGATCGCAGTTGTGTTGCTGCAGAAAGGGAAGAGCGCGGGTCTTTCCGGAGCCATCTCCGGGGGTGCTGAACATCTTTTCGGAAAAACGAAAGCTCGCGGCATGGAGCTCGTTCTCGAACGAGTCACGGTTGGATTGGCGGTTGGCTTCTTCATCTTGTCGATCATCGTGGCCATCGTACCAGACTAAGCAAATCAAATTTGTCAGGCAAGCCCTCGTCTCCTATGGGGAGACGGGGGCTTTTTAGCTTTTACCCGCATTTCGGTACGGCCTCTCCTCGGCAACATAGTGTCTCCTTCCGGCAACATAGTATCTCCGCCCGCCTCTTTTGAGGATTATCCCGTTGCATCAGGTTGTTGTGAAAGTGCAACAGAATCAGAAACAGAAAAGTGAACAGAAATAGGGCAACAGAAACAGAAAGTGAAACAGAAGTAGAAGCAGAAATAGCAACAGAAACAGAAAGTGAAACAGAAGTAGAAGCAGAAATAGCAACAGAAACAGAAAGTGAAACGGAAGTAGAAACAGAAATAGCAACAGGAACCGAAACCCAAGCACAGTGGGGAAGTAAAATTGTCTGCGAAAAAGGCTAATCGATACGGGCCTATAAGAAAAGTTGCAAAAAATTGATTGGTAAGGATATCACGATCAAGCCGAAGGGTATGGATAAAAGCCGTCTTGGAACGAGTTCAGAGATAACGAATTGTTTGAGAAAAGAAGGGAGCCTTGTTTAGGCTGATTGAGTACAAATGGCACCCATTGTGAAACAAACCACCCACCTACCTGATTACATACACTCCAATAACCCCAAGCTATAGCACCTCATCCTGCCATTTCCCGACCGTTCTAGCACTTCGATTAAGCAGCAGCCGCAATCGCAATGGACTGATTCTGGTGATGGTTGATCAACTCGCGGTAAGGGATAGCTGGAATGGATATGCACATCTGCAGCATGTTCTGGTGCATTTCTTCCTCGGAACCGGACATACGCAGATGGCGGCGGACGGTGCACTCATTCAAATATGCCTGAAGATGCTTTATTCCTAAGGCGACATATGTACGCTTTAGAGAATTCCAT
>NZ_JALXVO010000071.1:0-18684 GCF_025151705.1 Paenibacillus sp. p3-SID1389
TTTGGTGCTCTGTAATCACTAATAATGATATCGGATATCTTTATCAATCATTATATATAATTTCAAACCTCCGATACAATACAAATCATGAAACTGACGCCTAAGGAGGAAACGACTTCATGAATATTTACAAATATACAGGTTTGCTGTTGCTGACGACTTTTTTGATGGGGACGGCGTATCCCGCTGCCAAGCTGGGGATGATGCATACCACCCCGCTCATGCTGATGGGGCTCCGCTTTTTGTTCGCCGGGGGATTGCTCGCCGTATTCAGCGCCAAAAGACCTCAACCGAGAGGTGCGAAGTCTTGGCTGCAAATTTTGCTGCTCGGTTTGTTCCAATCGGTTGGGGTGATGGGCTTCACCGCCTACAGTATGCGTTGGATCACCTCTGGGGAGTCGGCGATCATCTCAAGCACCAGCCCGCTGATGCTTATCCTTTGGGGGGCTTTGATGGGTACAGCCTATCGCGTAAGGCAATGGTTTGGCGTGGTAATTGGGTTTATCGGCGTTGTCATCACCTTTGGGATACACTTGAGCGTAAACCCCGGCATGGTCTTTGCCTTGGCGGGAGCAGCCAGCTTCACGGTTGCCACGTTGATCATTAATCACATCGGTCCGGCGTTTGACAAAAGAGTGCTGGCCGCCTACCAAATGCTGCTCGGCGGCGTGATGCTGCTGATCTTCAGCTTTGCAGGGGAGAAACCAAGCTTTGAGCTGAACCTTACGTCGGCGTCTGTGGTTCTTTGGCTCGTCCTATTTTGTTCCATTATTCAATTTACGACCTGGTTTTATTTGCTCAGCCATAGCGATCCAGGCAAAACCAGCTTATTCCTGTTCCTTGTGCCGATCTTTAGCGTCATTTTCAGCTGGCTGCTGCTTGGCGAGCAGATCGCCTGGTACGTCTATGTTGGCGGAGCCTTGACTTGTGTGGGGGTTTTCCTGGTGAATTGGCAAGGCAGCAGCAACAGCCAACCGGCTGAGGAAAACCTATCGGGGACACTTCAGATGCAGGAGGAGATGGAAGCATGAGTTACCATAACAAGGTTGTTCTTATTATCGGGGGGGGTACGGGGATCGGCCGGGCGACAGCGACGCTGCTGGCCGAACGCGGGGTGATTGTTGCCGTCAATTATTCCCGTTCGGAGGCGGAGACCCAAGAGACCGTGCAAGCTATTCAGCAATTTGGCGGCCGGGCGATTGCGATTCGCGCCGACGTTTCAAACAACGAGGAGGTCATCTCTATGGTTGACCAAATCGTCCAGCAATTTGGGACGATCGATTATCTGGTCAATAACGCCAGCATCACCCGGTATATTGCAATGGGCGATCTGGATGCAATTACGGAGGATGCCTGGGACGATCTGTTTGCGGTAAATGTAAAAGGGATGTTTTATTGTGCGCGAGCGGCAGCTCCGTATTTAAAGCAGGGTAAAGGGGCAATCGTCAACGTGGGCAGTATTGCAGGGATTACGGGCAAAGGCTCCTCGGTCCCCTATGCGGTATCCAAAGCAGCAGTGCACGGTTTGACCAAATCGCTGGCCCACGCATTGGCGCCGGATGTGCGGGTGACCGGTGTAGCTCCTGGAGCGGTCAGCACACGTTGGTGGGCTGGACGGGAGGAGCAGATGCGGTCGCTGACTTCCCAGCTGCCATTGGACCGGATTGCTTCGCCGGAGGAGATTGCCGCACTTATCGCGTCGATTCTGGAACAACCTTCGATGACGGGACAAATCCTTACCATCGACAACGGGCAAACGATGTAAGAACCTATTCCTTATGCTAAAAAAAAAATCAGCCTTCAGGACCTAACGGTAACCTGGAGGCTGATTTTTTGATTGTTGATTGTTGTTATTGCTCTTTCACATCATACAGCACCCGAGCCAGCAGGTCCTGGCTGTAGTTGCCGAAGTTCTTGCCGTAGATGGTCAGTCCGCGCTTGTTGATCGGCTTGTCGGTGACGGCGATGCGGAACGTCAGCTCGCTTTTGTAATCCAGCTTGATCTGTTCCAGCGTAACGTCGGAGATGCGGCATCCGTCGATAAAGCTGCCCTCATTGTTAATGCGGATCAGCTTCAGCATCCCGTACTGGTTCAAGTGCGGCGGCCACCAATCCGGATTAAACGTGCCGCGTGCGTCACCGAAATCCCCCGGACTCGTCCAGAAACCGATTTCGACACCGTTCAAGTAAAAATAGATGTCAGACGGATAGTTATCGCAATACCCGGGCGCCTCGGAGCCCAGCTCCATCGAGAATTGAATTTCCCGGAACGTCTGGTTTGGCTTCAGGTAATTCGGGATGCGGTATTCCAGGAAGCCCTCGGACAACCAAATAATCTCCGAGTCGATTCGCTGCGGATCGGCGAAGTAACGCGGATCGTCGAAATCGCCGATGATGCTGTCCTTCGTAGCCAAACCGCAGGTAGGGACCGCATGATAATTGCTGTAATGGCCCACCTGGATTTCCACTTCGTATAAATTGTCGACATCCTTGCTCCGGAGGTCGACCATCAGCTTGTCTTTGTTCAAATAACAAATCTTCTGAATGCCATGCTTGCCAACAGAAGTATTGATTTCGATCAGGCCGCTTTCCTCCAGCTTCTTGATGTGCATCGTAATCGCCCCGTTGCTTAAGCCCAGCTTGGTAGCCAGGTCGTTGAGGTTTAAGGCCTGATTTTTGGCCAGCAGTTCGAGGATTTGAATCCTGATCTCCGAGCTTAACGCTTTAAAAATGTCGATCCCGCTCATCAAATCCTTAATATAGATCATCGGATATTCGAACCTTCTTCCAATAAATAGTGGGTAGTTTTATTTTAGATAATTATAAACTAACTTAGTCGTTTAATAAAGCATCAAATCAAAAAATGTAAATCAGGTTCAGAAAATAGATTAAATTTGTAGTAAATGCACGCTTAATTTCAAAATATTTTAAACTAAATTTCATTGTTTCATTGAATTTACAGGCGGTTTTTCAGCATTTTCACGGGGTCTGGAATCGTTTGCCTCGTTAATTTTATATAAGCATAAAATGTTTTAGATAAATATATTTACAACCCCAATTTCATATGTTATTTTATACCTGTAAACGGATTCATTCAAGGTTATTCGAAATAATTTAATATTTACTAAAACGGAAGGTGGTCAACATGTCATCAACAGCACCGCGAGCAACGATGGTCATCGACAAAGCCTTTAAAATTGCGGAAGTAGATCGGCGCATTTACGGCTCCTTTATTGAACATTTGGGCCGGGCCGTCTACGGGGGGATTTATGAGCCTTCGCATCCGGAAGCAGATCAACATGGATTCCGAAACGACGTAAAGGAGCTGGTTAAACAGCTGGGCGTCCCGATCATCCGGTATCCCGGCGGGAATTTCGTTTCCGGGTATAACTGGGAGGATGGGGTTGGTCCGGTTGAATCGAGGCCGAAACGCTTGGAGTTGGCCTGGAGGACGGTTGAACCGAATTGGGTAGGCACGAACGAGTTTGCCGGATGGGCCAAAGAGGTTGGTGCCGAAGTGATGATGGCGGTGAATCTGGGGACCCGCGGTGTTGATGCGGCCCGCAACCTGCTGGAATACTGCAACCATCCGGGGGGCAGCTACTGGAGCGATTTGCGTCGCAGCCATGGTTACGAGCAGCCCCATAAGATCCGGACCTGGTGTCTGGGCAACGAGATGGACGGTCCTTGGCAAATCGGACAGAAGACGCCGCAGGAATACGGCCGGCTCGCCTATGAGACGGCAAAGGCGATGCGACTGGTCGATCCCGATATCGAGCTGGTGTCCTGCGGCAGCTCCAGCTCGTCGATGCCAACGTTCCCGGAATGGGAAGCGGTAACGCTGGAGCATACCTACGAGGTGGCCGACTATATCTCCCTGCATCAATACTATGGCAACCGGGACAACGATACGGCGAACTTCCTCGCCCGTTCGATGGATATGGACCACTTCATTCGTACGGTGATTTCCACCTGCGATTATGTCAAAGCGAAGAAACGCAGCAAAAAAACGATGTACCTCAGCTTCGACGAGTGGAACGTTTGGTACCATTCCAACGATGCCGACGCCAAGCTGGAGCCTTGGGGAATTGCGCCGCCGCAGCTGGAGGATGTCTATAACTTCGAGGACGCTTTGCTGGTCGGAAGCATGCTGATTACGTTCCTGCGCCACGCCGATCGGGTGAAGATGGCCTGCATGGCCCAATTGGTGAACGTCATCGCCCCGATCATGACGGAGAATGGCGGGCGGTCCTGGAAGCAGACGATCTATTATCCTTACATGCATGCATCGCTCTTTGGACGGGGCGTTTCACTGCAGCCGGTTGTCGACTCCCCGGTATACGACGCTAAGGATTATACCGATGTTCCGTATTTGGACAGCGCGGTTGTATATAACGAAGCAGACGAGACGTTGACGATTTTTGCGGTGAACCGCCATTTGGAGGAAGCTCTTGAGCTGGATTGCGATATTCGCGGGTTCGAAGGCTACCGTGTGATCGAGCACCTTGTGCTGGAGCACGAAGACCTGAAGGCCGTAAATACGGCGGACCAGGAAAATGTGAAGCCTCACACCGGAGGAAATGCGGTATGCCAGGACGGTTATGTGAAAGCCTGTTTAGCTAAAGCTTCCTGGAACGTGATTCGCCTGGGTCAAGCGAGAGCTTAAGGAAACCGACGCTTCTGGGAAGCAACTGCTTCATTCACCCTTTGAGACGATGACAACACCTAGCTATGCACAACCGGTGAGCGCTTCTTCGGGTCATCGATTGACCATCGGTTCTACTAGAGAAGTGGGAGATAACCGACTGTAAGTGGAGTGTGTAGATTTTATTTTGTCAGGGAGGGTCAAGGATGAAGAAAAAGGTTTGGATTGTGCTGTTAGTCTTATCAATGGCCACATGGCTGTGGGGTTGCGGCAAGACGTCAACCACGGCGGGGGGTGAAACCTCCGTGTTGGACGGCGGTGCGGGGGAAGATGCGATAGAGCTTTCCTATTGGACGTTTGTGGAACTGCATGGACAGCATTTTGAGAAAATGCTGGAGAAATGGAACACCGCCAATCCGGATCGGCAAATTAAGCTGAACGTCACGGTGATGCCTTACGATGATATGCACAACAAATTATCCATCGCCGTCCAGACGGGTGTTGGGGCGCCGGACATCGCGGATATTGAGCTGGGCAAGTTCCCGGATTTTCTGGCCGGCACGCCGCAGCTGGTCGAATTAAATGACGTCATCGACCCGTACCGGGACACGATCGTCAAGTCCAGAATCGACCTCTACAGCAAGGACGGCGTGAATTACGGTATCCCGACCCACGTTGGCGCCTCGGTGGCGTTCTACAACACGGAAATTTTAAAAGAAGCCGGAGTGGATTACAAGTCGATTGTGACCTGGGAAGATTTCAAAAAAGCCGGAATTCAAGTGTATGAGAAAACGGGCAAGTACATGGGCACCGCCGATACGAGTGCAACATGGCAGCTTTCCCAGCTGCTGGCACAGCAAGGTGCAGATTTCACCGATGACGCCGGGAACCCGATCGTTAACTCGGAGCCCGTAGTGAAGGCGCTCACCCTGCTGAAAGACCTGCAAGACAACCATGTCATCGCCACCATCGCCGGCGGGCAGCCCGATACGGAGGAAGCGTACGGAGAGTTTAATGCGGGCAACTATGCGACCGCTTTCATGCCGCTGTGGCAAATGTCGAGATACACGAACTATATGAAGGATCTCTCCGGCAAAATCGCCATCGCCCCGATTCCGGTCATCAAAGAAGGGATGCCGCGTTCGGTCGGCGGCGGCGGAACCGGGACGGTCGTGACCAAAACGGCCAAAGACATCGAGCTGGCCAAGGATTTCCTCGCATTCGCCAAATTGTCGGAGGATGCCAATATTGAAATCTGGAATACGCTGGGCTTTGACCCGGTCAACATGGACGTTTGGGAGATGAAGGACGTTACTCATAACCCGGACAACCAGTTTGTCCAATACTTCATTAATAATCCATTTGACGTGCTGAACGACATCAAGGACGAAATCCGATTGATTAAATCCACCTCGGCGTCGCCGACGATCAATAACGTGCTTTGCACGGTGACGTTAAACGAGATTTTTGAAGACGGGAAGGATATCAAGCAAGCTCTGGATGATGCGCAAGCGCAAATCGAGCAGGAGCTGAAGTAATCGAAATAAGCAGCGAGCTACTCCTTCGGGAGTAGCTCTGTTTAAAAAGGGGTAGGGCGATGGTTAAAAAATTCCTTTACTCGCAAAAGGTTGCTCCTTACGTATTTGTGTTGCCGTTTGTGCTCGTTTTCCTCATCTTTTGGGTGTATCCGCTGATCAGCTCCTTTGGGATGAGCTTCCAGAAAGTGACCCTGGGTCAGGAAGCAGCGTGGATTGGCATAGACAACTACGAGAAATTGATGGGCGACGGGGTCTTCCTCAAGGCAGTGACAAACAGCGCCATCTACATGGTCTTAACCTTGGTGATCCTGATCCCGTTTCCGATGTTGTTTGCCGTTTTGATCAACAACAAGTTCATGTGGGCGAGGGAATTTTTCAAGTCCTCGTTTTTCTTCCCGGCGCTGACGTCGGTGGTGGTGGCCGGGACGATCTTCCGACTGATGTTCGGTGAAATGGAAGGGTCGCTCATCAACAGCTTCTTGGGCTTGTTTGGCGTGGAGCCGATCAAATTCCTGAAAGGACAAACGACCGGCTTTATCGCCTTATTGGCGCTGGCGACCTGGAGATGGACCGGGGTAAACATGCTTTACTTCTTATCTGGACTCAAAAATATTCCCGACGAATACTACGAAGCCGCTTCAATCGATGGCGCCTCTCCCATCCAGCGATTTACGAAGATCACGATGCCGCTGTTGAAGCCAACGACGATATATGTCTTAACGATCAGCATCTATGCCGGTCTGGCGATGTTTATCGAAAGTATGATGCTCTGGAACGGCAACAATTCTCCGAAAAATATCGGCTTGACCATCGTGGGTTACTTATACCGTCAAGGGATCGAGAAGAACAATCTGGGGTATGCGGCCGCCGTCGGCATCGTGCTTCTCGTCATTACGATGGTGATTAACCTGACGCAGTTGGCCTTTACCGGCATGTTTAAGAAGGAGGAGGAAGCATGACGAAATCGAAGCGCGGCTTGCTGATCAAAATCGTTTTGTTCGTGTTTTTCGCCTTCCTGTGCGTGCTGGTGCTTCTGCCGTTTTATGCCGTTACGCTGGCTTCCTTTAAGCCTGGGGAGGATTTGATCCGGTACGGGCTGAACCTGAAGTTTGATTTATCGGTCATGAGCTTGGATAACTTCGTTTACTTATTTACGGGCAATCATTCCTATTTCTTATGGTTTTTCAATTCGCTGCTGCTGACGGTCGTCCAAGTCACGGTGACGCTGCTGGTCAGCGCTACGGTGGCGTACGGGTTTTCGGCTTATGAATTTAAAGGGAAAAATACCCTGTTCATCTGCGTCCTGCTGATCATGATGGTTCCGTTCGAGATTCTGCTCCTGCCGCTGTATACGTTAACGTACGATATCGGGCTGATGAACTCGTATTCGGCCATTATTCTGCCGGGGATCGCCAGCGCGGCGACGATCTTCTTCTTCCGGCAGTATTTGCGGGGAATTCCCCGGGAAATTATCGCCGCGGGACGCGTCGACGGAGCGAGTGAGTACGGAATCTACGTGCGGATCATCTTGCCGGTGATGAAGCCTTCTTTTGCCGCGATGGCCATTCTCAACGGTATGAACAGCTGGAACAACTTCCTGTGGCCGTTTATGGTGCTCAGCGATGCCAATAAATACACGTTGCCGATTGGGCTCAAGACGCTGCTAACCCCTTACGGGAACAACTATGATTTGCTGATTGTTGGTTCCTTTTTCTCCATCATTCCGATCTTCATCTTGTTTGTTGCCTTCCAAAAATACTTTATTGACGGGATGACGGCAGGAGCGGTGAAAGGATAGAACGGCCCTGCGCTGCGGACGTTTGCGGACGACTTCAGCGCCGGCCGATTTCATATCATATTAATTATTCAAAACGGGGGAAGAAACATGAAAACGAAGTGGTTGTATTTATCTTTGGTTTTAGTTCTTTTAAGCGTGACAGTACTATCTGGATGCAGCAGCGGCTCGGACAAGAAGACGATTACTTTCTGGACGCCGTTAACCGGCGATGACGGAGCTTACATGGATCAATTGGTCAAGGATTACAACGCTACCAATCCCGAGTTCAAAGTGAAGCATGTGATTACCGCAGACATGTATACCAAAATTTCCACGGTGCTCAACTCTGGCAAAGGGGTTCCTGATTTGGCGATCATCCACGCGGACCGTGTTCCCGGCTTTGTGAAGCAAGGCGTGCTGGAACCTATCGGCGGTGCGATTGCCGCGCAGCCGGAAATTAAGGAGGAGAACTACCTTCCGCAGGCTTGGGCGACGGGGAACATCGATGGCACGCAGTATACCGTTCCGCTCGACATTCATAGCAACACGATGTATTACAACAAGGATCTGCTCAAGAAGTACAACGCGGAATCCTTCTTGGACGACGACGTGGTTACCATCGACGAAATGCTGTCGCTTCAAGGCAAGCTGGAGGATGGTGATTACGTTGTCAATGATGCGCTGCTCGGCTGGGTGATTTTAGCTCAAGTGCAAAACCTGGGAGGAGACATCCAAGAAAACGGCAAGCCGGCTGTGAATACGCCGGTGATGAGACAAGCCTTCGAAGAGGTGAAGAAAATTGCCGATGCCGGGTTGATGACCCCATTTGGCGAAGACGGCTACTTAATGTTCCAATCCGGCAACGTCTTGTTCTCGACGGACGGTACTTGGAGTTCTACGGCCCATGCTGCGGTCGAGGGTCTAAACTTCGGGGTGACGAACATCTATTCTCCGACGCCGGACAAGTTCACGAACCGCGCTTCGTCCCACCTGTTTGCGATGCTGAAAAACGAGGATCGATCGGATGAGAAAGAAGCCGGCATCGGCGCTTTCCTGGAATTCATCCGCACGAACTCCTTGGAATGGGCGAAAGCAGGTCAAATCGTGGCGAGTAAACAAGTGATCGAAAGTCCGGAATATCAGCAATATATGCAATCCTTCTTCACCTCCAATGAGAAGGAGACCCAGTCCCTTTATATTTATACCTACGAATATTACCCTTACATCGCCGAAGCGGTTGATACCTATTGCGCGGATATCGTTCGCGGCAACGTCGATCTGGATGATACGCTGCAGACGATGCAGAAGTTCGTCGAGGACAAGATTGCCGAGAGCACTACGGGCAGTGCGAGCTGAGCCTGCGTTCTAGATAAACAGAAAGAAATCATGTGCCGGAACGATGCGTCTGGCACATGATTTTTCCAAAAGGAGATATGGAAAGGCGATGAACAAGAAATCCTTTGCGCCGTTTTTCTTTGTGGGTCCGCACCTGGTTTTGTTCCTGATCTTCATTCTGATTCCGACCGTATACGGGATATATGCTTCGTTTACTCAGTGGAACTTGATGAACGATCCGACCTGGGTCGGATGGGCTAACTACAAAACGATCCTATTTGATGAAACCTCGACCTTCCACACCCAATTCGTAAACGGGCTTCGGAATACCCTCATTTTTGTCGTGATCAGCGTTCCGCTGTTGATCGTCATCCCATTGTCGGTGGCCGTCGCCTTGGAGCATAAGAAGGTCAAATTGAAGGGCATCATCCAGTCCATTATTTACATTCCGGGCTTGATTTCCATTTCCGCTGCCGCTTTGATCTGGCTGCTTATCTTTAACAAACAGCTGGGGATTACGGGGAACATCTTCCATTCGCAGGTCGCTTGGGCGGCGACGCAGCCTTATGCTTGGATCATTATTTTTGTGATCACCGTATGGGGCGGGGTTGGCGGGAACATGATTATTTACCGCGCCTCGATTGCCGGGGTATCCAAAGACTTGTACGAAGCCGCCGAGATCGACGGAGCCGGCGCGACCCGGCGATTCTTCAGCATCACCTTGCCGTCGATCCGTTTTCCGCTCATTTATACCTTTGTCATGACCACTGCCGGGGCCTTTAACGTCTTTGGCCAACCTTTAATGATGACGGATGGCGGACCGCGGCAATCGACGCATGTTCTCATGATGTACATCCGTCAATTAGCGTTTGGTCATGGCGAATCGATTGCCGGCATGGCATCCGCGATGGCGGTGCTGCTAGGCATGGTCATTTTGGTCATTTCGGCGCTGCAGTATTACGTCATGAACCGAAACGCCAATTGA
Source organism: Paenibacillus sp. p3-SID1389 (assembly GCF_025151705.1). Classification (NCBI taxonomy): domain Bacteria; kingdom Bacillati; phylum Bacillota; class Bacilli; order Caryophanales; family Paenibacillaceae; genus Paenibacillus; species Paenibacillus sp. p3-SID1389. Next base: position 10,281 of record NZ_JALXVO010000071.1, read on the forward strand.
CGCATCCTGTGATGGATTATGGAAACGAGAGGTAAGGTGTAAATCAAGATGTCGAAGAAAATCAGCATATCGAAGTATATCGCATACCTGTATTTGATCCTCCTGTGCGTCATTTGGGTCATTCCCGTGTTATTTGGAATTTCGACTTCCTTCCGCTCCCAATCTGAAGTGGTGTCAACGGGCTTCCGTTTGCTTCCCGTGGAATGGATCCTGGACAATTACGTGACGATTCTGGAGAATACGTCCACGGCTCCGATCCTGCGCTGGCTGACGAACTCCGTATTCATTGCGGTGACACATACGTTCCTCGTGATCGTGATCATCTCCATCACGGGTTACGGGTATGCTCGAATGAACTTTAAAGGCAGAGACACGCTGTTTTTTACATTGCTGGGCATTTCCTTCTTTCCGGGAGTCGTCAACATTATCCCCTCTTACAAAATCATCGATATTTTCGGCTGGGTGAATACCGCATGGGCGATGATTATTCCGGGTTTGGCGGGTATGGGCAACATCTTTCTGGTCAGGCAGTTTCTGAAAGGGATTCCGACCGACCTGGATGAATCCGCCCGGGTTGACGGGGCCGGAGATTTTCGGATCTACTCGTACATCATCCTGCCGCTTATCAAGCCGATCCTCATCGTTTGCGGCCTGTTCTCATTTGTCGGCTCCTGGAACGACTTCCTCTGGCCGGTCATCGTCTATACCGACGTGGACAAAATGCCGGTGACTGCGGGACTGCTGCTGCTTCAGGATATCTACGGCAACTATCGCATGATCGGACAGCTTATGGGTTCGGCCATGTTGGCCATCATTCCAACGCTGCTGCTGTTTGTTTTTGCGCAAAAATACTTTATTCAATCGATCAATCTGAATTCAGGCATTAAAGGATAAATGAATTTAGGGTGGAGGAAAAACCGTGAACAACAAAGTGATCATTCAAACGGACGTGACGAAAGCGGTCATCAACAAAAATATTTACGGTCATTTTGCCGAGCATTTGGGCAGATGCATCTATGAGGGGATTTGGGTCGGAGAAGATTCCCCGATTCCCAACACGCAAGGGATACGTAACGACGTGCTGGAGGCGTTGAAGCGGATCAAGGTTCCGGTGCTTCGTTGGCCCGGAGGATGTTTTGCGGATGAGTATCACTGGAAGGACGGCGTAGGCCCGAAGGAAGCCCGCAAGCGGATGGTCAACACCCATTGGGGCGGCGTTATCGAGAACAATCACTTCGGGACGCATGAATTTATGCTGCTATGCGAGCTGCTGGAATGCGAGCCGTATATTTGCGGGAATGTGGGGAGCGGCACGGTTCAAGAAATGTCCGAATGGGTCGAGTATATGACATTTGACGGCGAATCCCCGATGGCGAACTGGCGTAAGGAGAATGGCAGAAGCGCGCCGTGGAAGCTGACCTATTTTGGCATCGGAAATGAGAATTGGGGATGCGGCGGCCACATGCGTCCGGAATATTACGCCGATCTGTATCGCCGCTATCAAACCTACGTCCGCAATTATGGGGATAACCGGATATATAAAATCGCCGGCGGGGCCAATGTGGACGATTATCGCTGGACCGAAGTGCTGATGCAACAGGCCGGCGGGCTCATGGACGGGTTAAGCCTGCATTATTACACGATTCCCGGCGATTTCTGGCTGGGGAAGGGTTCGGCGCTGGATTTTTCAGAGGACGAGTGGTTCGTGACCATGAAAAAAGCGCTGCACATGGACGAATTAATTGCGAAGCACAGTACGATCATGGATCGGTACGATCCCGAGAAGCGTATCGGCTTGATTATCGACGAGTGGGGCACTTGGTACGACGTTGAGCCGGGCACGAATCCGGGATTTCTGTATCAGCAAAACACGATCCGTGACGCACTGGTGGCCGGGCTTCACTTCAACATCTTTCATCATCACGCCGACCGGGTGCAGATGACGAACATCGCCCAGACCGTCAACGTCCTGCAAGCGATGATTTTAACAGAAGGTGAGCGGATGATCCTAACGCCGACGTATCATGCGTTTGATATGTTCAAGGTCCATCAAGGAGCAGAGCTGTTGTCGACCGAGTCATCGCTGGTTGCTTCGGCGAATGGCGACGACACACTTCCGGCCCTGTCGGTGTCCGCCTCGAAGAACGCCCAAGGCGACATTCAGATCAGCTTGGTTCATATCGATCCGAGACAGGCTGCGGAGGTCAGTCTCGAGTTGCGAGGAAATCACGCGGAATGGGCTTCGGTTTCGGGAACTTTGTTAACGGCTGCAACGATGAATGCGCACAATACGTTTGAGCAACCGGATGTGGTTACGCCGGTTCCGCTCCGGGACGTTCACGTAGCCGGTGACACGCTGCACGTGAAAATGCCGGCCATGTCACTGGTAACCTTGATCATCAAATCATAACCTAAACCTTATGAAGGAGGGAAGTCCGTTGAAAAGTATGGTTAAGTGCCTGGGTTTACTCTTGATCTTCACGATGCTCATCCCTGCCGAAGGGTGGGCGAGCAGCGGCGATACGGATGCCGGGAAACGCGGGGCAACGGAAAGCGAGAGTGCGGGAGGGGCCTCGGGGAAAAAGCGACCGCCCGCGTTTACCAATGTCTCGGTCCACGATCCGAACATCGTCAAGGCCGGCTCGACCTATTATGTCTTTGGGTCGCATATCGAAGCCGCCAAATCAACCGATTTGATGAATTGGACGACGTTTACCAACGGCTATCAAACCCCGGGGAACGTGATCTACGGCGATCTGTCTCAAAATCTGGCCGGTTCGTTCGCTTGGGCGGGAGAGGACGATGCCGACAGTAAAGGCGGGTATGCGGTCTGGGCGCCGGGCGTGATCTGGAATGAGAAATACCGGAATGCGGACGGAACGAGGGGCGCTTATATGATGTATTACAGCGCTTCGTCCACCTATATCCGCTCCGCGATTGGTTATGCGGTATCCAAAAATATCGAAGGCCCCTACACCTACGTGGACACGGTTATTTACTCCGGGTTTACGAAGGAGACGGCGTATGACGAGAACAGCCGGGTCGATAAGAAGTGGGAGAATACGAACCTCAAGCAGCTGGTGGACCAGGGAAGGCTGAAGGAGGCCAATCCGAATTGGTTTAACAGCGACGGTTCCTATAATAATGCCATGTATCCGAACGCAATTGACGCCGCTTTGTTCTTCGATAAGGACGGCAAGCTGTGGATGACGTACGGCTCCTGGTCCGGCGGAATCTTTATCGTCGAGTTGGATCCGGTCACCGGTCAGGTGAAATATCCTGGCAAAGACGGCACAACGGCTGACGGACGCCTTGTAGACCGCTATTTCGGCACCAAAATTGCCGGAGGCTATACGAAGTCCGGCGAAGGGCCCTACATTTTATACGATAAAACTTCGGGATACTACTATTTGAACGTTTCCTATGGTTGGCTGGGGGCGAACGGCGGCTACAACCTGCGGCAGTTCCGGGCGAAACGTCCAGACGGCCCTTATCTCGATGCGGCCGGACAAAATGCCGTGCTGCCCAGCGATACGGATAACGCGCCGTACGGCATCAAAATGGTCGGCAATTTCCTGTTCGACCGCAAAATAGGCGATCCCGGCACGGGAATCGGTTACGGTTATGCTTCGCCAGGGCATAACTCGCTATTTTATGACGAGAAGACGAAGCGATATTTCTCGGTGTTCCATACTCGCTTCCCGCAACGGGGAGAGGTTCACGAAGTCAGGGTGCACCAGCTGTTTATGAACCAAAACGGGTGGCTGGTCATGGCACCGACGCGTTACGCCGGGGAATCCCTGCAGAAAGTGACGGCCTCCAAGGTGGTCGGCAACTATCAGTTCGTGAATCATGGGCTTGGCTATTCCGGTGAGGTCCCTACTTCGGTCCACCTTACTTTGAACAAAGACCATACGATTTCGGGTTCGATAACCGGAACCTGGAAGCTAAACGGCTCCTATGGAGCGGAGCTGACCCTTGAGGGAGTAACTTACCACGGCGTATTCGTCAAAGGCTGGGACGAGAACCAAGGGCGGGAGACGATGACCTTTACGGCCATCTCTCGCGAAGGCACCGCCATTTGGGGCATTCAGCAGCCGGAGATGAACGACCGCCAGGTCGTTAAGGCGGTGCAGGAAGCCTTAACGCTCGGCGATACCAGCAAAGTCATGAACAACCTGACATTGCCATTGGAAGGGACGCATGGGGCTCAAATCGTCTGGTCCACCTCCGATCCAGGCGTCATTTCAGAGACCGGGGTCATCCACCCGCCCGATGCGGGAGAAGCCGATGCTCCCGCTACGTTAACCGCAACGATCACGAAGGGGAAAGCGAAAGCCGTCAAGACGTTTGAGATCGTCGTTGCTCCGATTGATCTTAACTATGGACTGCGAGCCCACTATCGCTTTGAGGGGAATTTATCGGAGGTCGAAGGACGGTTTGGCGATGGTGCGGTGACCGGGGCAAAGCTTGATACCGAAGGCGGAGCGATCACTTTTACGGATGGAGTCCAGGGGTTGGCTGCCGAGTTTGATGGGAAATCCGGCATTCGGCTGGATGACAGTCTGATTCAAGGGAACCGTTATTCGGTTTCCCTCTGGTTGCATCCGCAGCAATTTACCCAATTTACGACCAGCTTCTTTGGGGCGAAATCCAATACAAGCTGGATCAGCCTCGTGCCGGATTCCTGGGATCATAACACGATGCTGTGGTCCGGTGAAGCCTGGTATGACGGGACAACGGGTTCGCGGATCTCGGCGGGAGCGTGGCATCACGTAGCCTTTACCGTCGATGCCGGGAACGTGAAGGTGTACGTTGACGGGGAACTGAAGTTTACGGGAACGGGATTCCCGGATATCTTCACGAACAATCAAGGTATGTTCAGCCTAGGTGTGAATTGGTGGGATCCCCCTTTCCAAGGGAAGATGGATGAACTCCGGGTTTACGACGTGCCGATTCCAGAAGCGGTGGTCCGCAAGCTGTATGAGGAAGGCCAGAGCGTAACGAGATGACAGAAAGAGAAGGAGAAACCAAGATGAAGAACACGCAGGAATATCGAAATCCAATCGTGGAGCAACGGGCGGATCCATGGGTTTATAAGCATCAGGACAGGTATTATTACTTTACGGCTTCGGTACCTGAGTATGACCGGATCGAAATTCGCCGGTCCAAGACGCTGCAAGGATTGGGGGATGCCAAGCCGGTGGTGGCCTGGCGCAAATATGATACCGGCCCGCTGAGCGCCAATATTTGGGCTCCGGAAATCCATTTTATCGACGGAAAATGGTATATCTATTTTGCCGCCGCGCGAACGACCGAGACGAACGAAGGATTGTTTGATCACCGAATGTACGTGCTGGAGAACACCTCCGCCAATCCGCTTGAAGGCGTATGGGAGGAGAAAGGGCAAGTCCGTACGCGGTGGGAGTCGTTTGCATTGGATGCGACGACGTTCGAGCACCGGGGGGAACGGTATTACGTTTGGGCGCAGAAGGACCCAGGTATCGAAGGCAACTCCAACCTCTACATCTCCCGGATGAGCAACCCTTGGACGTTGACCGGGGAGCAGGTCATGATCTCCACGCCGGAATACGATTGGGAAACGATCGGCTTCAAAGTAAACGAGGGACCGGCCGTACTGAAGCGGAACGGGCGTATATTCATCAGCTATTCGGCCAGCGCCACCGACCATCATTATTGTATGGGCCTGCTCACCGCGGACGAATCGGCAGATTTGCTGGACCCTAGCTCCTGGTCAAAATCGCCGCTTCCGGTGTTTGCGACCAATGAAGCGGCGGGACAGTATGGACCAGGTCATAATAGTTTTACCGTCTCGGAGGACGGGCGGGACGTATTGGTCTATCATGCCCGGAATTACAAGGAGATCGACGGTGACCCGCTGTACGATCCGAACCGGCATACCCGGGCCCAAATTCTGGAATGGAACGAGGATGGCACGCCAAACTTCGGAGTGCCGCTACCCGACTCGGTCCGCACGAATCCATAGGTTTGGACTACTCCCGGCGCGCGTTACCCCGGTGCGCGTTACTCCAGCGTGCATTACTCCGGCGCGAGTTCCTAGCGGCACGACGAAGCAGAATGGCTGCTCTACCACTCATCTAGGGATGAGGTAGGGCAGTTTTTTTTGCGGGGCATCAAAATAGTGCAACAAATGAACAGAATAATGTTTGTGAGAGATTTAAAAACTAACCTATAATTAAATTGTAAACGCTTTATTTAATGCTGGGGAAAACTAAATTTTTTTCCGGCCGGAGGAATGCAAAATGATTAAAGTGCTGATTGTTGACGATGAACCGAAACTTAGGGAGGGGCTGCGGACCTTTATCGATTGGGGCGCCTATGGCTACGAAGTTGTGGATATGGCGGCTAACGGGAATGAAGCGCTGGAAAAATATCAGCAATATCATCCCGATCTGGTCGTGGCCGATATCCGCATGCCAGGGATGGATGGGCTGCAGTTGATCGAGAAGCTTCGCGCACAAGATCCGAATTTGCATATTTTGATTCTTAGCGGTTACGCAGATTTTAGCTATGCCAAGAAGGCGATGACCCACCGGGCGGATGGTTATTTGCTGAAGCCGGTGGATGAAGATGAGTTGAAGGATTACCTTTGGAAAATCAAGCTGACGATCGACGAAGAGAAAGCGTCCGAGCAGTGGAAGCACGTCACAACGGAGTGGAACCGGGAAGCGTTGATCCAGTCCGTGCTGACCGGCGAAGACGAAGAGGACCCTACTCCGCTATGCGAGCGGGCTCATGAAGTAGGTATCAGCGGCAAGGTGTTTCAAATTTTGCTGCTTGCCCCGCAAATGGAAGGGGACGCTGATGCCCAAATTAACGCTCTGATCCGCAAAGCATTGGTCCGGCAGTTCGAGGAGCCTGGCCGCGGCTGGGTGTTTGCGATCCATTCCAAGTTTGGCGTCCTGCTCAAGGAGCCGCTTCTCTCCGTGGAGCTTGCGGGGATCTATCGCGAGCTTGCTGCCGAGCTGTCCGATTTAGGCATCTGCTATTCCGTGGCGCTTGGCGAGAAGGTGGGATGCATGGCGGAGATTCGGGAATCGTACCGGACGGCATGTGATTTGGTCCGCCGCCATTTCTTCCTTGATCAGGGAACGATCTTAACGCCAGACAGCCTGTCTGCCAGAACGGATGCGGGGGCTGGTGCGAGTGCGGGACCGGAGCTTACGACCGAAGAGCTGGGCGAGCAGCTCTTTTATGCGGTAGATATCGGGAATCGCGATGCCGTCAAATCTCTGCTGCACCAGCTGGGCGAAGCTTATAAAGCCGAAGGTGCGATGGAGAACGAAATCAAAAACCGTTATGTGGAGCTGCTGACCACGATTTTCAGTAAGGCGCTGAAGCAGTCACCGGAACTGCAAAACCGCAGCAAAGAGTTTTCCGACGGGTACTCCAAAATCCAAAAAGCCTACTCCATTCTGGAGTTAAACGGGCAGGCGGAGCAACTGTTGCAGCAAATTATGAACCAACTCGGTGAAGATGGGAAACACCGCGAAGTCAAGATTATGTTGGATCTGATTCACCGGAATTACAGCGAAAATCTTAAACTAGAGACGCTCTCCGGCATCTTCAACTATAACAGCGCATACTTAGGCAAATTGTTCAAAAACACGACCGGAGAATACTTTAACACGTACCTGGACAAGGTGCGGATCGAGAAAGCAAAACACTATTTAGAGGAGGGCCTGAAGGTCTATCAGGTGGCCGAAAAGGTCGGATACACCAATGTCGACTATTTCCACAGCAAATTCCGCAAGTACGTCGGCACCTCGCCTTCCGCTTATCGCAAGCAGATGAACCATGCCTGATGCCGGCCCTGTAAGTTTCCATGGGGGCACTGAGGTGTGCTTTGGTCCGTTGCCCTAGGGCATTTGCTTTAGTGGCATATTGCGCAAGTGACATATTGCTCTAGTGGCATATGATCTATCGGCGGCGCTCTTCTGACGATTATCCCGTTGAATCAGGGAGTGGAGAAAGAGAAAATAGAAAAGAGAGAATTTAAACTGAAACTGAAACGCTCGGATGAAAAAATAAGAGTCCTACACCAACTGATCCATAAGCCAGCAACGACCATTCTCGTAAGTCTGTACGCCTAGCAGCCCGTTCGTTCAGCAGTGGATTAAGCCGCTGCTGCAATGGACGGGTATTTTTGTTGTCGGGCGATTAACTGACGGTATGGGATCGCTGGAATGGACAGGCACATCTGCAGCATGTTCTGGCGCATCTCTTCCTCGGAAAAGGTCATGCGCAGGTAACGGCGGACGGTGTACTCATTCAAATATGCCTGAAGATGCTTTATTCCTAAGGCGACATATGTACGCTTTAGAGAATTCCATGCCGCTCTTACTTCTTTCCGCAAAGGCAG
>NZ_JALXVO010000072.1:0-16163 GCF_025151705.1 Paenibacillus sp. p3-SID1389
GAGGTATACCTAAATTCTGTATGAAAAACCGAATAAAATCCGGGAATATTGGCGTAAGCCGTATTTTGTATGCGAAAAATCGAATACATTGATGGGGACGAGAAATCAAAGGTCTTTTTCTTAAAATTTTAGTTATTCCTGAACGCGCGTATCCCCTCGGTAATCCTTATTTTTCCTGCATTATCAAAGGCTATTGGGGCTATACGCACCCGGACGGCGCATTGACAGTGCCTTTCACCTTGTGTAAATTAGTTGGTAAACACCGTGTGAAATTTAATACGTTCTTGCCGTTTCACGCAGGATTGTCATACAACGCAGCAAGAATCCCGGACGACGCGAAGAGATAGAGAGCCAGGATGGGGTTAATACAGCAACAGACGATACATGAGCTTATGGGGGAGGAATTCAAGTGGAGGCTCTAGCGCTTGAGCGTAAAGCCGAAATGAACCGCGAATTGCGGGAAAGACTGGTTCAGCTCAAGAAAGAACGCAATGCCATCATACTGGCGCATTATTATCAGCGGGATGAAATTCAAGAGGTAGCGGATTTCCGGGGCGATTCTTTTTTGCTCGCTCAGAAGGCCGCTTCGACGGACGCGGATACGATCGTGTTCTGCGGCGTGCATTTTATGGGCGAGAGTGCCAAGATTTTGGCGCCGAACAAGACGGTGCTTATTCCTGACGAACGTGCGGGCTGCCCAATGGCCGATATGGTGAACGTCGAAGGCTTGCGCAAGCTAAAGGCTCAACACCCGAACGCCAAAGTGGTGACCTATATTAACTCTTCCGCAGAAATTAAAGCGGAAACGGACATCTGCTGCACCTCCTCCAATGCGGTGAAGGTAATTAACTCCGTGGATGCGGACGAAATTATCTGGGTGCCGGATAAGAACCTTGGCCATTACGTGCAGCAACATACTGACAAGAAGCTGATTATTTGGGAAGGCTACTGCAACACGCATGATATGCTGACCGTGAAAGACGTCGTTGAGATGAAAGCGAAATATCCCAACGCCGAGTTTGTCGTGCATCCGGAATGCCGTCCGGAAGTGGTGGCGATGGGCGATTTCGTGGGCAGCACCACGGCGATCATCGATTACTGCAAAAATTCCTCCGCGAAGGAGTTTATCGTGGGCACGGAGGATGGAACGGGGTATCAGCTGCGTAAAGACAGCCCGGACAAAACGTTCCATTTTGCCACGAAATATCTGGTATGCCCGAACATGAAAGTCAATAACCTGAAGAAACTGGTGAAATGCCTGGAAACGATGCAACCGCAAATTTACGTACCACCCGTCGTTGCCGACAAAGCCAGATTATCCTTAGAGCGCATGTTACAAGTTAAGTAGCATGCGCTACTCTCTTGTTCAAGATAGGTGACGAACGTGATTCCACAATATTTGGTTGATTTTGAGGCAAGCCGATTGACGGTCGTGGATACGGATGTGATTGTGATCGGTTCGGGGATTGCTGGTCTTTTTACGGCTATCAAAGCAAGTGAAAAGAATCGCGTAATCCTAGTCACGAAGAAATCCATGCTGGAAAGCAATACCCGGTATGCGCAGGGCGGGATTGCCGCCGTGATCTCTGAGGACGATTCCCCGGCCTATCACCGTCAGGATACGCTGCTGGCCGGCGCGGGATTATGCTCCTCCAAAGCGGTTGACATTCTCGTAAATGAAGGGCCGGAAGGCGTCAGAGAACTGATGAAGCTGGGCACGGCCTTCGATCTGGAAAACGGGGAGCTGGCTCTGACGAAAGAGGGAGCGCATAGCCATCGCCGCATCTTGCATGCGCATGGGGACGCGACGGGGTATGAGATCGTGCGAGCCCTGTCCGAGCAGGCGGACGCCCATCCTAACATCGAGGTTTGGGACAATCATTATGTGATCGATTTGATTACGGAGGAGAACGAATGCCTGGGGGCGCTCGTGCAGCGGCCTGACGGGCAGCGTGTGTTCTTGCGCGGAAATGCTACGATTTTATGCTCCGGCGGAGCCGGGCAGCTGTACCGCTATACGACCAATCCCGAGGTAGCCACGGGGGACGGTGTTGCTATCGCTTACCGGGCGGGAGCGGTGCTGCGTGATATGGAGTTTATTCAATTTCATCCCACTTCGTTATGTTACCCGGGCGCCCCGCGGTTTCTCATTTCCGAGGCAGTTCGCGGCGAAGGGGCCGTGCTGCGGAATATTAAAGGCGAGCGGTTCATGAGCAAATACCATGAGCTGCTGGAGCTGGCGCCGCGGGATATCGTAGCGCGGGCGATCGTGAGCGAGATGGAAGCGGCGGGGGCAAGTATCGTTTATCTCGATATCACGCATGAAGATCCGGAGAAGATCAAGGCCCGTTTTCCAACGATTTACGAAACCTGCCTGCGTTATGGGCTCGATTTAACAAGTGACTGGATTCCGGTCGCTCCGGCAGCGCATTATATGATGGGAGGCGTTCGCGTCAACCATTATGGCGAGACGAGCGTGCAACGGTTGTTCGCCTGCGGTGAGGTTTCGTCGACCGGCGTACACGGCGCCAATCGGCTCGCCAGCAACTCGTTGTCGGAAGCGATTGTGTTCGGCCGCCGGATTATCCAGCGGATTCAGGAGCTGCCGCCGCGCACTCGAACTGGCGAGACTGTTGTTTACCACGGCGGCCGCATGGCGCCGGCCCCGTTCTCGCTGGTGGAACGCCGTCTCGACCTGCAGAAGACGATGGTGCGCCGCGTTGGCCTGCGCCGCACGGCAGAGGGGCTTGCCAAGGGCATCGAGGAGCTGGAGAATCACAAGGCGATTTTTAGTCAGGCGCTGCATACCCGTGACCAATGGGAGTATGCCAATATGTTGACCTGCGCGCTACTGCTGGCCAAAGCGGCGCTGGCCCGCGAGGAGAGCCGGGGCGGACATTACCGCGAGGACTTCCCGGAACGCAATGACGCGAAGTGGCGCAAGCATTTGTTGTGGCAGCGGGATCAAGGAATGTTGGAGGAAATTAGCGATGATGTTTAATGGATATCATGAAGGGCTCGTGGAGTCCATCCGCGGCTGGCTGAAGGAGGACGTAGGCTCCGGGGACGTGACGACCGCCGTCACGATCCCTGCCGGCCATGAATCCAAAGGGATCATTCACGCCAAGCAGGGCGGCATCGTTGCCGGAATGCCGGTGGCTCAGCTCGTCTTTGAGATCGTGGACCCGAGCCTGAAGTTTACGCCGCACGTGAAGGATGGCGAACGCATCGAGAAAGGTACGATTCTGGCTGAAGTCGAAGGAAGCACGCATAGCATATTAATCGGGGAGCGGTTAGCGCTGAATTTGCTGCAGCGTCTGTCCGGTATCGCTACGCGGACGAACATGTTCGTCGAGGCGCTTGGCGGCCTGCCAACCCGCTTGGTGGACACGCGCAAGACGACGCCGGGACATCGGATGCTGGAGAAGTATGCTGTCCGCACCGGCGGAGGTTCGAATCACCGCTTCGGGTTGTATGACGCGGTGATGATCAAGGATAATCATATCAAAGGGGCCGGGGGGATCACCCAAGCGGTCAGCCGCGCCCGCGCTCAGATTCCGCACACGATGACCATTGAGGTGGAGACGGAAAACCTGGAGCAGGTCGAGGAAGCGCTGCAAGCTGGAGCGGATATCATTATGCTTGACAACATGGCGCCCGATCTGATGAAGGAAGCGGTGCGCCGAATCAAGGCGAAAGCGCCGCATGTGACGGTGGAAGCGTCGGGCAACGTGTCGCTGGAAACGATCCGCGGCATTGCTGAGAGCGGCGTAGACGTCATTTCCGTGGGACGGTTAACGTATTCTTTTGAAAGCCTGGATATCAGTTTGGACCTGAACGGCAAAAAGGAGGCTTAACAGGCGCATGTTCCTTGTAGTCGATGTAGGCAATACGAATATCGTGCTGGGGATTTACCGGGGCAAGGAATTGCTCCATCATTTCCGCATCAGCACGAACCGTCAAGCCACGGTGGACGAGTACGGCGTATTGATCCATAATCTGTTTGATATGGTGGGCATCCGGGCAAGTGAGATGGAAGGCGTGATCATCTCTTCGGTTGTTCCGCCGTTAATGCACGTGCTGGAAGAGCTGTGCGATAAATATTTGCATCACAAGCCGCTGGTCGTGGGTCCGGGCATCAAAACCGGGCTAAACCTGCGCTACGAAAATCCACGCGAGGTTGGTGCCGACCGGATCGTCAACGCGGTGGCTGCCATCGAGAAATACGGCGGGCCGCTGGTGGTTGTTGACTTCGGCACAGCCACTACGTTTGACTGTATCGATGCTGCGGGCAATTACCTTGGCGGCGCGATTGTGCCGGGGATCGGCATCTCGACCGAAGCGTTGTATCAGCGCGCTTCCAAACTGCCGCGTATCGAGCTGGAGAAGCCGAAGAAGGTGATCGGCCGCAACACGGTGCATGCGATGCAGGCGGGGATTATTTTTGGCTATGCCGGCCAGGTTGATGGCATTGTTGAGCGGATTGCCCGGGAGATGGGCGCGAAACCAAAGGTTATTGCCACCGGAGGGTTAGCCGAGCTGATCGCCAGCGAAACGCGCAGCATCGAGGAGGTTAACTCGCAATTGACTTTGGAGGGCCTTCGAATTATTTACGAGCGCAATCAATAATGCGGATAATAGATCATGGGAAGAATAAGGGTTTGATTGACCTTTAAGGGATGAAAGGAGGTCCTTCGCAACATGGACCAAAACAATAAGCAAGACCGGTTAATCCGCGGGATCTCCATGGGCGGGAAAGTGCGCGCCTTCGCGGTGCGGACGACCCAGCTGGTGGAGGAACTGCGCCGCCGGCATGATACCTATCCGACGGCAACCGCAGCTTTGGGGCGGACGGTGACCGCTGCTGCCATGATGGGTGCGATGCTCAAGGGCGAGGATAAGCTGACCGTTCAGGTGAAGGGCGACGGACCGATCGGACAAATCATTGCCGATGCGAACGCCAAGGGCGAAGTGCGCGGCTACGTCAAGAACCCGCATGTCCATTTGCCAAGCAACAGCCAAGGGAAACTGGACGTGCGCGGGGCAGTCGGCACCGAAGGGTTTATCCATGTCACGAAGGATTTGGGGCTCAAGGAGCCTTATCGCGGGAGCGTACCGCTGATTTCCGGTGAACTGGGCGAGGATTTCACCTATTATTTTGCCGTATCGGAGCAAACTCCATCCGCTGTTGGACTCGGTGTCTTGGTGGACGTGGATAACTCGGTGATCGTGGCCGGCGGCTTTATCATTCAACTGCTGCCAGGCTTAAGCGATTCGGAGATTGATTCGATCGAAAAGGCTATTGGACAGCTTCCGCCGGTTACGGCTTTGCTTGACCAAGGGCTGGAGCTGGACGAAATGCTTCGTTGGATTGTGAAGGATGTGCAGGTTCTGGAGGAGATGGACATCGTATTCTCCTGCAACTGTTCCCGGGAACGGGTTGAACGCACGTTGATCAGCTTGGGCAAGCAGGAGCTGGAGGAGCTGCGGGATGAAGGAAAAGAGACGGAGGTTGTGTGCGATTTCTGCAATGAGCCGTACTTGTTTACGCCGGAGGAAATCGACCAGTTGATCGCCAAAACCGAGAAATAAGATTGCCAAGAGAAAAATATATACTGGGAGCCTGTATCCCTTAACCCGCTGGGTAGGTCCAAGATACTTTGCGATCGGGGGGCAAAAGTCCCTTGAAAGCAAAGTATTTTTTGTGACTTTTCTTGACAACTCCGATCGGCGTTGTTAAGATTATAATTAGAAAACCAACTTATTTACTCGGAAATAAATGAAAGTCGATGAATCGTGCATCCTAAATTATGTCAGCTTTCATTTGTGGGCAGCCAGATCGACTTGGTTATTTTTATCCAAAGGGAGGATATTTGATATGGCAAAAGTCGTGAACAATGTTACGGAATTGATCGGAGATACGCCGCTGGTCCGTTTGAACCGGGTTGTACCGGAGGACAGCGCCGAAATCTACGTGAAGCTGGAATACCAAAACCCAGGCTCCAGCGTGAAGGACCGGATTGCGATCAGCATTGTAGAAGAAGCAGAAAAAGCCGGCAAGCTGAAACCAGGCGGCACGATTATCGAAGCAACCAGCGGTAATACAGGGATTGGCCTCGCGATGGTGGCGGCAGCCAAAGGCTATAAAGCCGTAATCGTCATGCCGGAAACGATGAGCTTGGAACGCCGTAACTTGCTGCGCGCTTATGGGGCAGAGCTTGTCCTCACGCCGGGGGCTGAAGGTATGAACGGTGCGGTGAAGAAAGCAGAAGAACTGCTGGCCGCTAATCCGGATTACTTCCTAGCAGACCAATTTAGAACTCAGGCGAACGTGAAGATCCACCGCGAGACGACGGGTCCGGAAATCGTTGAAGCCATCGAATCGCTGGACGGACGCCTGGATGCATTTGTTGCAGGGATCGGTACAGGCGGTACGATTACCGGTGCAGGCGAAGTATTGAAGAAACGGTTCCCGAATCTGAAAATTTACGCAGTTGAACCGGCAGCATCGCCGATTTTGGCTGGCGGTAAACCAGGTCCTCACAAAATCCAAGGCCTTGGCGCGAACTTCATTCCGGAAATTTTGAACCGTGAAATTTATGATGAAATCATTCATGTCGAGAACGAAGAAGCGTTTGAGCAAGCGCGTATTGTAGCAAGACAGGAAGGGATTCTGTCCGGTATTTCCTCCGGTGCTGCAGTGTTTGCTGCATTAAAAGTCGCGAAGCAACTGGGTAAAGGTAAACGTGTCGTTGCCGTCATTCCAAGTAACGGCGAACGCTATCTCAGCACACCGCTGTACAATTTCGAAGCTTAATCGTTTCGCGGTAAGAGCGATGACAACCCCCGGCCGTTCCAACCGAACGGTCTGGGGTCTTTTATTTTTCGCGATAGGTGTTTTCCTTATAGGGCGTCTTCTAGTATACTAGCTTCCAATAAGACTAGAGCTTCTTCAGGCTGAAAATGTGGGGGATCAGCGCGCTTGATGAAAAAGATAATGACTTGGGAGCAATGGAAAGAATGGGCAGACACGGGTAACTGGACGATGCTGCCCTTCGCGGTCAAAATTCCGCTGGCGGCTGCCGGCTTGCCTGAGGACTGGTCCAGGGCTTGGGAGGAAGCCGGGCCGTATGCCTTTGTATTGGAAAGCGGCAAGGTTGGACGCTATACCTTCTTGGGGTTAAATCCGGTCTCCGTCCTTCGCGGCAAGGGCGATCAGGCCGTGGTGGAGGATCTCGCTTCAGGAGAAGTTTCGGTGGTGTCGGGCAAGCCGCTCGACCTGTTGCGGGACTGGATGGAACCGTTCCGTTCTCCAGGTTGGCCGGGTTTGCCCAAGTTCAGCGGCGGGGCCGTCGGTTATCTCGCCTATGACGTAGCGCGATCGCTGGAGCGGCTGCCGAACCTGGCGCAGGACGATCTTGGCCTGGATGATTACGTCTGGATGCGGTTGGAGGAGCTGTGGGTGATCGATCAAGCGGAAGGCGACGTGTATTGCATCGTCCATGTCCCGATCGCGTCGGCGTCACCGGATCAGCTGCGTGACAGCTATCACCTCGCTGAAGCGCGGGCTATGCGAATGGCTGACCGTTGGAAGAGCTTTTATGCGTCGGCGACAGGCCCGGTAGACGCAGCAGGTTCGGCAGAGCCTTCTTCGCTTACCGACGAGGAGCTGGAACGCCGCCGCATGTCCGTCTCAATGACGCGGGAGGCGTTTGAAGCGGCGGTGCGTCGGGTGCAGGAATATATCGCGGCCGGCGACGTATTCCAGGTGAATCTTTCGCTGCGCCAGGCTTTTCCGTTGGCCGCTTCGCCGGAGCGGGTGTACGAGCAGCTGCGCAGGTTGAATCCTTCGCCGTATATGGGCCTGCTCCGGTTCCCTGACTTCCAGCTCGTGTCCGCTTCGCCGGAGCTGCTGGTGAAGGTGGAGCAAGGACGGATCAGCACCCGACCGATTGCGGGGACGAGACGGCGGGGGCATACGCCGGAGGAGGATCAGCAGATGGAGGCGGAGCTGCTTGCCAGCGAGAAAGAGCAGGCCGAGCACATTATGCTGGTCGACCTCCTGCGCAACGATATCGGCCGGGTAGCGGAGTACGGGACGGTGCGGGTCAGCGAGCTGTTTGCCGTGGAGCGGTACTCGCATGTCATGCATTTGGTCTCCGAGGTTGAAGGGGTGCTGAGTTCGGATCATTCAGTTTATGATGCGATTGCGGCTGTTTTTCCCGGAGGAACGATCACCGGAGCGCCTAAAGTGCGGACGATGGAAATCATCGAGGAGCTGGAGCCTGTTACGAGAGGCCCCTACACCGGCGCGATGGGATGGATTGACTATGCCGGGAATATCGAATTAAATATTATTATACGTACGCTGGTCGCGAAGGACGGCGTCGGCTACTTGCAGACGGGTGCCGGCATCGTCATCGATTCGGACCCGTACCGTGAGTACAGGGAATGCTTCAACAAAGCCAGAGCCGTTGCTCTGGCCGTTCAACAGACTTAAGAACTTAAGAAGAGCCAGCTGGACAAAGTCTAGGACAGGAGATGAGATGAGATGATTTTAGTGATCGACAACTATGATTCTTTCACGTACAATCTGGTGCAGTATTTAGGTGAGTTAGGCGAGGAAGTAACTGTCCGCCGCAACGATGAGATCGATCTTGCGGGTATTGAGGCTTTGCAGCCGGATCATATTTTAATATCCCCCGGCCCGTGTACGCCCAATGAGGCCGGGATTACGCTGGATTTGATTGAGCATTTTAAAGGGGTTATCCCGATCTTTGGCGTTTGTCTGGGGCATCAGGCGATCGGTCAAGCCTTTGGCGGCAAGGTGATCCGTGCCGAGCGGCTGATGCATGGGAAGACGTCGCCCATTTACCATCAGGGAGAATCGGTGTTTGCCGGCCTGCCGTCGCCCTTCACGGCTACGCGGTACCATTCACTGATTGTGGAGCGCGAGAGTCTGCCGGATTGCCTGGAGATTACCGCAGAGACGGCGGAAGGGGAGATCATGGGGCTGCGCCACAAAGAGTATGCCGTCGAGGGCGTGCAGTTCCACCCGGAATCGATCATTACCCAGCATGGGCACCAAATTCTCCGTAACTTCCTGAACCGAAAGGCGGAAGCCAAAGCATGAATTACATCGGGGTGGATGGCGTTCCGACCCCGGTCGATCAAGCCGTGATCTCCGTGATGGATCACGGCTTTATGTACGGGATCGGGTTATTCGAGACATTCCGCACGTACGGAGGGCGGCCGTTCCTGCTGGATCGGCATCTACAGCGGCTGGAGGCGGGCTGCAGGGAGCTCGGGATGGCGTACCAGGCTGATCTTGGCCGGGTTGAAGCGGAAATTGCCGAGCTGCTCGAGCGGAACGGATTGGAAGAAGGCTACATTCGGTATACGGTAACGGCTGGCGAGGGGCCGTTGGGCTTGCCTGCCGGCGACTACGAGAAGCCGAGGGTCGTGATCTACGTGAAGCCGCTGCCGGAGCCGAGTGCGGCGTTGTACACGGACGGGAAGCCGTTGTGGCGGCTGGCAACGCCTCGGAATACGCCGGAGGGCGAGGTTCGTTTCAAGTCGCTGCATTATATGAACAACGTGCTGGCGAAGCGCGAACTCGCCCGGTTGGAACGCGAGGCACAGCACACGGCGGATGCTCCTGCGGCGCATGCGCATGGGAGTAGACCTGCCGCTGCACCCGCTGAGGGACTGTTGCTGACGGCGGATGGCTGGCTGGCGGAGGGAATCGTCAGCAATGTATTTTTTGTGCGAAATGGTAGATTATATACGCCGGATGTGAAAACCGGCATTCTCCCCGGCGTTACTCGCGCTAGGGTGCTGGAGCTGGCGGCCGAGCAGGGGATTGCGGCGGAGGAAGGCCGCTACACTTGGGACGAGCTGCTGGCGGCCGACGAGGTCTTTCTGACGAATTCGATTCAGGAGCTCGTGCCGGTGACGAAACTGGTAGAGCCCGGCCAGCCCGGCGGCCAAGGGACGTTGCGGCGCACGGTGGGGACTGGGCAAATCGGACCAATGACGCGCCTGTTGTTGGGGAAATATAGGGAGAAAGCGAGGAGTGGCGATGCAGCCGATCATTTATAAGCGAAGCTACCAACTGGGCGAGGCCTCTTTGACATTAGGGGATCGCACGCTGGTGATGGGGATTTTGAATGTGACGCCGGACTCTTTTTCCGATGGGGGTCGTTACAATAATGTGGAGCTTGCCGTTCAGCATGCCCGTGAGATGGTTGCGGAGGGCGCGGATATCATTGATATCGGCGGGGAGTCGACGCGGCCGGGCCATGTGCCCGTAAGTGAACAGGAAGAGCTGGAACGGGTCATCCCTGTCGTCGAGGCACTCCATCGCGAGCTTCCTCACGTTCCGTTGTCGGTGGATACGTACAAGGCGCAGGTGGCGTACGAAGCGTTGAAGGCCGGGGCGCATATCATTAATGATATCTGGGGCTTTAAGGCGGAGGCACGGATGGCGGAAGTGGCGGCGGAGTTTGGTTGTCCGGTGATTTTGATGCATAACCGCCATGATCGCAATTACCGCGATTTGCTTGCCGATGTGGCTGCGGATTTGCGGGAGAGTGTGGAGATCGCTCGAAAGGCTGGCGTTAAGGATGAAAATATCATTTTGGACCCCGGCATCGGTTTTGCCAAGGACGATCTCGAGAATCTGCGCGTGATGAAGGCGCTGGACGAATTAGCGGCATTGGGGTTCCCGCTGCTACTTGGCACGTCCCGTAAACGATTTATTCGTACCGCCTTAGACCTTCCGGTCGATGAGGTGGTGTTCGGAACGGCGGCCACCGTGGCGCTGGGGATTGCGCAGGGCTGTCAGATTGTCCGCGTTCATGACGTGAAGGAGATCAAGCAAACCGTGCAGATGTGTGATGCGATCGTGTACGCTTGACCCATTTGCCGGTAAAGGGAGCTGAAATGAATGGATAAAATGGTGCTGCGGCGCATGGAATATTACGGGTACCATGGTGTTTTTGAGGAAGAGCGTAAGCTCGGCCAGCGCTTTTACGTGGATTTGGAGCTCGCGCTGGATCTGCAGCAGGCCGGGGTTAACGACGACTTAACTCAAACGGTAAATTATGCCGAAGTGCATGAACTGGTCAAGGGTATCGTTGAGAAGAAAAGCTTCAAACTCATCGAAGCCCTGGCGGAGCATATTGCATCTGCGGTATTGGACACTTATACTAGGGTAGATGCGTTAACGGTTCGAGTTACGAAGCCGCATCCGCCGTTTGATGTGCATTTTGACGGTGTGACGGTCGAGTTGTATCGTTCCAGAAAGTGAGCTAATATTTATGACTACGACATCTCCCTCTGAGCTTTCAGAGGCTTATATTGCTTTAGGGGCTAATCTGGGCGACCGCGAGGCCACCCTGATGCAGGCGATCTCGGAATTGCAGAAGCATCCTGAGATCGAGGTATTGCGCTGCTCCAATCTATATGAGACGGATCCGGTAGGTTATTTGGATCAGCCTTGTTTTGTGAATATGGCCGTTGCTGTCCGGACGTCGCTGGATCCTGAGGCGCTGCTGACCTTCATGCTGGATATCGAGCTGCGGCTGGGACGGGAGCGTACGATCCGCTTCGGGCCGCGGACGGTGGACCTGGATTTGTTATGGGCCGGCGGCAGGGTGTTGGACACACCGCTTCTGACCTTACCGCACCCGCGGATGATGGAGCGAGCTTTTGTGCTCATTCCCTTGGCCGACATCGTGCCGGAAGGAGAGCCTTCCGGGCTGTTTGAACGGATTCACAATGCCCTAGACAACTTAGATGGAAAGGAAGGCGTCCGGTTTTGGAAAACATGCAACTGGCACAGCGCATCCGCGCTTTCCGAAAGCTAAAAGGCTTCACCCAGCAAGAGCTGGCTGAGAAGTCCGGCGTATCCCTGGCCTTATTGGGCGCGGTAGAACGGGGGAACCGCCGGGCAGATGATCAAATGTTAACTAAAATTGCACAATGTTTAGGAATATCCTTAGCGGAGCTAAAGTCTGATCTGAAGTGAACCGCTGATTTAACTATTTTATTGCATGGGAGGGAACCATCTTGCTGAAGATTGGCGATGTGGAATTGAAGAACCAAGTCGTACTTGCCCCGATGGCAGGCGTATGTAATCCGGCCTTCCGTCTGATTGCCAAGGAATTTGGGACAGGGCTTGTCTGCGCTGAGATGGTTAGCGATAAAGCAATCCTTCACGGCAATAAGCGGACTCGAGAAATGCTCTTTGTGGACGAGCGGGAAAAGCCGCTTAGCCTGCAAATTTTCGGCGGGGATCGCGCGTCGCTCGTAGAAGCGGCGAAAGTCGTCGATCAGGAAACCAATGCCGATATCATCGATATTAATATGGGCTGCCCCGTGCCGAAGGTGACGAAATGCGACGCTGGCGCACGCTGGCTGCTTGACCCGAATAAAATATACGAAATGGTTGCGGCGGTTGTGGATGCGGTAAGCAAGCCAGTCACGGTGAAAATGCGCATTGGTTGGGATGCGGAGCACATCTACGTCGTGGACAACGCCAAAGCGGTTGAGCGAGCCGGCGGCAAAGCCGTGAGCGTTCACGGCCGGACTCGGGAGCAATTGTACACCGGTAAAGCGGACTGGAGTTACATCCGCCAGGTGAAGGAAGCGGTGTCGATTCCCGTCATCGGTAACGGCGATGTGGCGACACCCGAGGATGCGAAACGGATGTTGGATGAGACCGGCTGCGACGGTGTGATGATCGGTCGCGGGGCGCTTGGCAACCCTTGGATGCTGTACCGGACCGTCGAGTACTTGAAAACAGGCGTATTGCTTCCTGAGCCGGATGCGGAGGAGAAGATTCGCATTGCCATCCTGCACATGGACCGTTTAGCGGCGCTGAAAGGCGAGCTTGTTGCTGTTCGCGAGATGCGCAAGCATTTGGCTTGGTATTTGAAAGGGTTGAAAGGTGCGGCGCGCATCAAAGACCTCATAATGGAAGAAAACCGCCGGGATGAGATGGTGCGGATTCTTGAGAATTTTGTCGCCGACTTGGCGGCGGGAACGGTGCGCGATGAGGTGTCCGCCTAAGGTTTGAAGTGGAGAGGGGTGTCCTCTCATGGGGGGACCTCTTATACATGAAACGTTTACATTTGTAAAATCGGGCGTCATTGACATTTCGGAATCGTTCACCTATAATTTCACAATATAAATTCGCCTCAAGTGCCAGTCTCTCCCATATGAGGGTCTGACCCTTATCACATATTGCATATAATTAACACAACAAGCAAGAATCGAAGTGATCACTGTGGCCGGAAGCGAGCGCTTCCATGCACCTGGGCGGCGGTGGTATGGCAAAGGAACCATTCCTTTTGGGAATCGTTCGTTTTCCAGGGGAGTTTTCAGGTGCCGCACGTACCGTGCGAAAATTTTTTCCATGACAGGAGAATCGGTTGAGATGAGCGATAAAGAAGTTATCCTTACCCAAGACGGTCTGAAAAGACTGGAAGAAGAATTGGAGAACTTGAAATCCGTGAAACGCCGTGAAGTCGCGGAACGGATCAAGGTTGCCATCGGATACGGGGATATCAGCGAGAACTCGGAATATGAGGACGCCAAGAACGAGCAAGCATTTATTGAAGGACGGATCATCACTCTGGAGAAAATGCTGCGCAACGCGCGGATCATCAACAACGATGAAATCGACACGGATACGGTAAGCATTGGTTCGATCGTGACGGTGGAAGATCTGGAATTCGGCGATACGATGGAATATGCGATCGTCGGGACCGCGGAATCCGATCCGATGCAGAACAAAATTTCGAATGAAAGTCCTGTCGGCAAAGCCATTCTTGGGAAGAAAAAAGGCGCCATCGTGGACGTCAACGTTCCGGCAGGCGTGATTCAATATAAAATCGTGGACATTAAGAAGTAAGGCGGAATGAGCGAGAGAAGAAGCTTCCCCAGCGGAGGCTTCTTTCACTGTTTCTTTTGTCGGCGAGCAAATTCAGCTGGATTAAGGAGTGGAGTAGGGTAATGAGCGAAGAGATTAATAACCAGGAAGCGATGGAGGTCAGCGAGCTGCTGCAAATTCGCCGTGATAAATTGGACGAGCTGCGCGGGCTTGGGATCGACCCTTTTGGCAAAAAATATGAACGCACCCATATGGCGGGTGACATTCTCCGGCAATATGACGGGCTGTCCAAGGAAGAATTGGAGGAGAAGCACGTCGAGGTGACCATCGCTGGAAGAATCATGGCTAAACGGGTCATGGGTAAAGCCAGCTTTGCGCATCTGCAAGACTTGTCGGGCAAAATTCAGATTTATGTCCGTCAAGACAGCGTGCCTGAAGTGAAGTATCAGGCGTTCAGCATTCTGGACCTTGGGGACATCGTAGGGGTAACCGGTGAGGTGTTCAAGACCAAAACCGGCGAAACGACGATCAAGGTGAAGGACCTAGAGGTGCTGTCGAAGTCGCTGTATCCGTTACCGGATAAATATCACGGCTTGAAAGATGTCGAGCTGCGTTATCGCCAGCGGTATGTCGACTTGATCGTGAATCCTGAAGTGCAGCAGACGTTTATCAAACGTTCGCAGATCATCCGATCGATGCGCCGTTACCTGGATTCCCTCGGCTATTTGGAAGTGGAAACGCCGACGCTGCATAACATTGCCGGCGGTGCAGCCGCCCGTCCGTTTATTACGCATCACAATGCGTTGGACATGCAGTTGTATATGCGGATCGCGATCGAGCTTCACTTGAAGCGCCTGATCGTTGGCGGCTTGGAGAAAGTCTATGAAATCGGCCGGGTCTATCGGAACGAGGGGATCTCGACGCGTCATAACCCGGAATTTACGATGATCGAGCTGTATGAAGCGTATGCCGACTATAAAGATATTATGGCGCTCACGGAAAATCTGATCTCCCATATCGCGCAGGAAGTGCTGGGGACTCAAGTGGTGCACTACCAAGGGCATGAGGTTAACTTGAAGCCGCAATGGCGTCGCGTGTCTATGGTTGATGCGGTTAAAGAAGTAACCGGCGTCGATTTCAGCGTGCAAATGAGCAATGAAGAAGCGCATCGTTTGGCTAAGGAGCATAATGTTCCGGTGGAGCCGCATATGACGTACGGTCATATTTTGAACGCGTTCTTTGAGCAATTTGTGGAGGAGACGTTAATCCAACCGACGTTCGTTTACGGACATCCGGTGGAGATCTCGCCGCTGGCGAAGAAGAACGAGCAGGATCCGCGGTTTACGGATCGTTTTGAGTTGTTTATCGTAGCTCGTGAGCATGCTAACGCTTTTACGGAGCTGAACGACCCGATCGACCAACGTCAGCGTTTCGAAGCACAGCTGCTTGAGCGTGAGCAAGGCAATGATGAAGCGCATGAAATGGACGAGGACTTCATCCGTGCTCTCGAGTACGGGATGCCGCCGACCGGTGGTTTGGGCATCGGGGTGGACCGCCTGGTGATGCTGCTGACCGACTCGGCTTCTATCCGTGACGTACTGCTGTTCCCGCATATGCGTTCTGCGGAATAAGAGTTTGGAATAGAACAAGCCCGGCTATAGGCTGGGCTTGTTTTTTATAATATCAGAAAGTATAAACTTCGGGGCATTGGCATCCTGATATCGCAAGAAAAACTTCCACTAAACGCGGTCTGTCTACGTTGAATGTAGGTCGATAGACGTTTTTCTTAAGATATCAGAAAGTATAAACTACGGGGGCTTAGCATCCTGATATCGCAAGAAAAACTTCCGCTAAATGCGGTCTGTCTACGTTGAATGTACGTCGATAGACGTTTTTCTTATGATTTGGGGAAGGCTGAGCCTTAGAGGATCTTTATATCGTTAAGATCGCCGCTGATCGCGGTCGGCTACTTCTTCGTAAGCTTGCGTTGATACATATTTACTTTGATCAGCTTATGTTCGAGTTTCTACTGATGTTGAGTTTTGTTGTGGAAGATTTTTAAGCGGATAAGGTTGGATTAAATTGGATGCATAAAATCGAGCAGTTTGGGTTGCACGCGACTTGAAAAGATGATATATTATAAATCCGGTCGTTATTCGTGGGCATTATGAACTTCAGCTCAGAATCGCAGATAAAAATAATGCTTGCAAGATAACGCCGGACATGATATACTATAAAAGTTGTCGCCGATAAGACGACAACGAAG
>NZ_JALXVO010000073.1:0-15526 GCF_025151705.1 Paenibacillus sp. p3-SID1389
CGATGCCTGATAGCCGCATCGTCCGCACTCAAACAAAGGAAGACGGCGGGTGGAAAGGCGGGTGCACTCCGTATAAGCACAACGCGGGCAAACAAATCCGTTTGGCCACTTCATAGCGATGATCGCCTCGATACAGTCGGACTCACTTCGAAAACGGCTGCTGATAGAATGAAGCTCTGCATTCGTATAAAAACCCATGCCCGATCCCTCCAATTTAAATCCCTCTAACTCAACAAATGCGTACATATGTTCTCTTTGTTATCATTATACCAAACACCTGTTCTTAAATCAAGAAAAATATCCCAAATAAACCATCTTATCTTCGTAAAAAACGGAATGATCAGCTCTATGAGCCACCTCATCCCTCCTATGGATTTCCCAGTTCTGAACCAAAGGGATAATCGTGCAAAAAGGCTGCTAGAAGATCTCTTCCTCGATCTCCCCATTCTGAATAAAAGGGATATTCGTGAAAAGAGGTGCAGCTGGAAGATTCCCTTCCTCGATCCCCCCCCCCGTTCTGAACGAAAGGGATAATCGCAGAAAGAAGGGCGCGAAATAGCCTATGGGGCTGCTGGAGCCATGCCGAAAACGGGGCTGTGTTGGTGATGGGGCAGTGCTGGAGAAGGGTGGATGACGATGGGGCCTTACCGACGATGAGGCCATGCTGGCGATAGGACGTGCCGGCCATGCGATATTTTTATATGAAAAATGATCTAATATTCCGTGTATCGCTGAAAGAAGACGCGGACTATGATAGGGTGGTAGACCTGATGGTATAAGCAGTGACAAATTCTTAAGCGCTTACAATGAAATGTAGGAGAGCGAGGTAATTGTATGACGGACAACACGTACCAATATCCTTTTCAGAACCCTGATCTGCCGCTGGCGGAGCGGGTGGACGACTTGGTTAGCCGATTTACATTGGATGAGAAAATTGAGCTGATGTGCCAATTCCAAACGGAAGTGCCGCGGCTTGGCGTCAAAAAATACAAGCATGGTACGGAAGGCGCGCACGGCGTAGCTTGGTTGGGGGAAGCCACGTCCTTCCCGCAAAACACCGGACTAGCCTGCACCTGGAATCCCGAGTTGATGCGCCAAATCGGCTCGGTGATTGGGGATGAGGCCCGCGTGTATTTTCAGCGGAATCCGGAAGTGAACGGCTTGACGATCTGGGCGCCAACCGTAGATATGGAGCGCGATCCGCGTTGGGGCCGGACAGAGGAAGCCTACGGCGAAGATCCGCATCTCACGGGAGCGTTAACGACCGAACTGGTGAAGGGGCTGCAAGGCGATCATCCGTTTTATTACAAGGCGGTAGCCACGCTGAAGCATTTTTACGCAAATAACAATGAAATCGGTCGTGGCAGTGAATCGGTGAGCATCGATCCGCGCAACAAACGGGAGTATTATTTGAAAGCGTTTGAGCGGGCGTTCCGGGAAGGTCGCGCAGGTTCGATGATGACGGCTTATAACGGGATTAACGGCACGCCTTGCAACTTGAATTCAGAAGTCAACGAGATTGTTAAAGGTGAATGGGAGATGGACGGGTTTGTTGTCGGCGACGCCGGCGACGTCATGGGTACGGTGCTGGACCACAAGTACGTGGAGTCATATGCTGAAGCAGTTGCAGGGAGTATTAAGGCCGGCATCGACAGCATGACGGATGAGCAGCCGATCATGTTCCAGGCGTTGCGGAATGCGCTGGAGCAAGGCTTGCTGGCCGAATCGGATTTGGACCGTGCGTTGCGCAACGCCTTCCGTGTACGCTTCCGTCTGGGTGAGTTCGATCCGGAGGAGCGGAACCCGTACAGCCGAGTGCCGGAAGAGAAGCTGTGCGCACCAGAGCATACGGCTTTGGCGCTGAGAGCTTCCCGCGAAGCAATCGTGCTCCTGAAGAACGAAGGCTTGCTGCCTCTTCCGCAAACGTTAGGTTCCATCGCGGTTGTTGGACCGTTGGCCAATGAAGCCTATACCGACTGGTACAGCGGCACGCCGCCGTACCGCGTCACCCCGCTTCAGGGCATCAAGGAGAAGATGGGCGACCGCCCTGTCCTGTTCGGAACTGGCTCGGATCGGATTCGCCTTCGTTCGGCCCTGACCGGCAAATACGTCCGGATCACCTCTGGCGAAGGAGCGGAGGCTGTTCTAGAAGCAACCGGTGAGAATGCAGCGGATGCAGCTGTTTTTGAGCGTAACGATTGGGGCTGGGGCTCCATCACGCTGCGGTCTGTGGAAAATGGCAAGTTCGTTACGGAGACCGATTCGGGGCTGCTGATGGCAACGGCAAATGAAGCAAGCGGTTGGTTTGTCAAGGAAGTGTTCGACTTCCGCCCTGCTTCAAACGGAAAGGTTGAGATGAAGGCGTGGAACGGACGGCCAATCATCCTGAACGAACGCGGCGGGTTGATTGCTGTGGGCGAGAATGTTTTTGATAATACGGTGAAGGTAGATAGTCGCCTTCCAGGAGAACAATGGATCGTTGAAGTGGTGGAGAACGGGATTGAGCAAGCTGTAGAGGCTGCGAAGTCGGCAGAGACCGCGGTAGTTGTCGTAGGCAATAACCCGTTCATTAATGCGAAGGAAACGATCGACCGAGTGGACATCGTGCTGCCGCCGACGCAGCAAGCTTTAATCCAAGCGGTCAGAGCAGCAAATCCGAATACAGTGGTTGTCATTGTCGGCAGCTATCCGTTTGCAGTGAACTGGGAGAACGAGCATGTGCCATCGATCCTGTTCACCTCTCATTCTGCCCAAGAACTGGGTCATGCCGTGACCGACGTACTGTTCGGCGACTATAATCCAGCGGGTCGGTTGAATATGACCTGGTACCAATCGGTAGACCAACTGCCGGACATTATGGATTACGACATAATTAAAGGCAAACGGACTTATCAATATTTTGACGGCGAGGTACTGTATCCGTTTGGTCATGGACTTAGCTATACGACGTTTGAATACAGCAATCTTGCTCTTGATCGGACTCAGGTTGATCAGGAGGGCGAGGTTCAGATTTCGTTTGACGTGCGAAATACGGGGAAAATCGACGGGGACGAAGTACCGCAACTGTACGTGCGAATCGGGCAATCGCGCGTGCCGCGGCCGTTGAAAACGTTGAAAGGCTTTACCCGCCTGCATTTGCAGCCGGATGAGACGCAGCGGGTGACCTTTACGCTGAAAGCAGAAGAGCTGGCGTTCTGGGACGTGACCCGAGATCGCTATTGCGTGGAGTCGGGCGAATATACGGTGATGGTTGGCCCTTCCTCGGACGAGATCGCCTTGACGGCAACGCTTCAGGTTGACGGCGAAACCGTGCCTCCGCGCTCGCTGCGTGAACCAGTCCGCGCGGTCAACTATGACGACTACGAGCAAGTTTTCCTCGATGAATGCCGTGAAGGCGGTGAATGCATCCGGCTGAAAGGCGAACGCGGGTGGATTGCCTTCCGTGATGTCGAACTAGGCGAAGGAGCATCCCGATTTGAAGCCCGGGTATCGGGGAATCTGAAGGGCGGTGAAATCGCCGTAACGCTGGATTCTCCGGATGGCGAGTCGGTGATCACCTGCAAGATCCTGCCTACCGGCGGTCGCCAAGCTTGGACAACGGTCACCGCAGAAGCCGCGGCAAGCTTGTCGGGCCGGCATGATGTGTACCTGCATTTGCAAGGTGAAACGCAAATCAGCTGGTTCCGGCTGGGCTAAATCCTGTGATTACTTATTGAATCAACCGCAATCAGCGAACCTAGACCTCGACCGAAGCCTGCAGCCGCTTGCGGAATTCCGACGGCGAGCAGTTCATCGCTTTACGGAACACGCGGATGAAGTAGCTGATGTTGTCGAAGCCGACCTCCAGTGCGATATCGGAGATTTTACGTTCCGGATCGCGCAGCAGTTCGGCGGCCTGGCGGATCCGGTACGAATTGATGTAATCCATCGGCGTCTGCCGGGTCATCGACTTGAAGAAGCGGCAAAACTGGCCTTCGCTCATCGGAATCAGCGCGGCCAGCTCTGCCAGCCGGATCGGATGGCTGTAGTTGTGCTGGATATGCTGGATGACCGTCTTGAGCCGGTCAATTTTGGACGATTCGCTGCGGTTGCTGCTATGGGAGCGGTTGACGGCCCGGCCGGTGACCGCGATCTCCGACAGCATCAAGTAGAGATGCCCTTTGACGGCGCCTTCATAGCCGGGCGCCTCGGTGCTGCAGCTGCGCATCAACGTCACGATATGCTCCAGAAGTGATAGGTCTGCCGCGGTCTCGCGCCGGATATGGCGGGGAAACGTCGCCTTCCGTTCCTGCAAGGGCAGCACCAGGTTCTCCTGGACCGCATCATAATGTGCGCTGGCTAGCAGCTGCGTATCGAATACGAGGGAGAAGAATGCGCAGCCCTGCTCACCATGCGCATGGGCGGCGTGAATGTCGCCGCCGTCGATAAATACCGCCTCCCCGGCACGAACCGGGAAGTAATCGGTATCGACCTGAAACAGCGTTTCGCCTTCCAGGCAATAGAAGAACTCTGCTTCATCATGCCAATGGCAGTCGATGACATGTTCACCAGGGCCATAGCGGTACCAATAGGTTCCAAACGGCTGCCGCTCGTTGCCGTGACTCTTGCTCTCTTTCAGGGAGCGGCGAAGCGCTTGATCCATGAAGGGTCACCTCATCAAAATAGTGTTATATTTTGGCTTGATAATGTTAGTTTTAAATGAGTGGTATCAGTATAATGCAAGTATAGAGCGTTTTCATAAGAAAAACAATGTGACGAAAGGCGGTATTCCACCCATGAAGTTTACCGATGGCAACTGGCTAATTCGCGAGGAGTTTACGCTTTCCACCGCGGTACAAGCCTATGATTTTCAAGTCAAAGACCATACTTTAATTGCCTCCGCCTCCACAACGCCGCTTCGCGGCCGGGGCGATATGATTAATACGACATTGCTGACGATGCAATTCCACTCTCCGTTGCCGGGGGTCATTGGCGTTAAGCTGATCCATTTTGCGGGGACGGTGGACCATGGTCCACATTTTGAATTGGCAAAGGGCGGCGACCATGCCGAGATTACCGAGACCGAGCATTATGCCGAGCTCAAGAGCGGCAACCTTAGCGTCCGCATTAACAAAGGCCCGCAATGGTCCGTGGACTTCTTCCGCGGCGACGAGCGGATTACCGGCAGCGGCTACAAATCGATGGCGCATATCACCGAAAGAGGCGGCAACACCTATATGCGCGAAGAGCTTGACATGCGCGTCGGCGAATGGGTGTACGGTTTGGGCGAACGCTTCACCTCGTTCCTCAAGAACGGTCAAGTGGTTGACATCTGGAACAAGGACGGCGGGACAAGCTCTGAGCAGTCCTATAAGAACATTCCTTTTTACGTGACAAATAAAGGATATGGCGTGTTTGTAAACGATCCGGGTGCGGTTTCGTTTGAAGTCGCATCGGAAAAAGTCAAAAAAGTACAATTTAGTGTTCCCGGCGAATCGCTGGAATATTTCGTCATCGACGGTCCGGAGCCAAAGGATGTGCTGAATAAGTACACCGATTTAACCGGCAAGCCGTCGCTTCCACCGGCATGGAGCTTTGGTTTGTGGCTGACGACGTCGTTCACAACCGATTATGACGAAGCTACCGTTAACTCCTTTGTGGACGGCATGGCAGAGCGTGATTTGCCGCTGCATGTCTTCCACTTCGACTGCTTCTGGATGCGTGAATTCCATTGGACGGACTTCAAATGGGATGAGCGCGTATTCCCGGATCCAGTGGGCATGCTGAAGCGCCTGAAGGAGAAAGGCTTGAAAATTTGCGTTTGGATCAACCCGTATATTGGGCAGCGTTCCCGTCTGTTTGAGGAAGGGAAGAAGAACGGTTACCTCGTGAAAAAGCCAAACGGTGACGTATGGCAATGGAACCTGTGGCAGCCGGGCATGGCGCTGGTAGACTTCACAAATCCGGCGGCTTGCGAATGGTTTGCCGGATATTTGCGGGAGCTGATCGACATGGGCGTCGACTGCTTCAAAACCGACTTCGGCGAACGGATTCCGACGGATGTCGTGTATCACGATGGCTCCGATCCAGTGAAAATGCATAACTACTATACGTACCTGTACAACAAAGTTGTTTTTGAAGTACTGGAAGAGAAGCTGGGTAAAAATGAAGCAGCTTTGTTCGCACGTTCTGCAACCGTCGGCGGTCAGAAATTCCCAATCCACTGGGGCGGCGACTGCTACGCCGATTATGAGTCGATGGCAGAAAGCCTTCGCGGCGGCTTGTCGTTGGGCTTATCCGGCTTCGGCTTCTGGAGCCACGATATCGGCGGCTTTGAGAACACCGCTCCGGCGCATGTGTTCAAGCGTTGGCTGGCCTTCGGCTTGCTGTCCAGCCACAGCCGTCTGCACGGCAGCAGCTCCTACCGCGTGCCTTGGGCTTATGACGACGAGGCGGTGGACGTAACCCGGTTCTTCACCAAGCTGAAATGCCGTTTGATGCCGTATATGTTCGACATTGCGGTCCAAGCGACGCAACAAGGTGTACCAACAATGCGGGCGATGTTCCTGGAATTCCCGGACGATCCGGCGGCCGAAACCTTGGACCGTCAATATATGCTGGGTGACTCGCTGCTTGTAGCGCCGGTGTTCAGCGAACAAGGCGACGTGACGTACTATCTGCCGGACGGCCAGTGGACCCATCTGCTGTCGGGCCAAACGGTAGAAGGCGGCAAATGGCGCAAAGAGAAATACGACTTCTTCAGCTTGCCGCTGTTCGTTCGCCCGAACTCGATTCTGGCGACGGGGGCAAACGACGTTCGTCCGGATTACGACTATGCGAATGAAGTTGAGCTTGGCTTGTATACGATCGAAGACGGGGCAACCGTATCCCGCACGGTACGGAACACCAAAGGCGAAGCTGAACTCCAAGTTACGGTCGTTCGCGAAGGTAAGCTTGTGAAGCTGACTGCAGAAGGCGCCGGCAAACCGTTCTACGTAACATTGCACGGCATGGGCGAAGCGGAGTCGGTGCAAGGTGCAGCGTTGTCCAGCAATGGTGCAGTAAAAGTTGATGCTTTCACAGGGAAAACCGAACTGCAAATCACCTTGAAATAATTGGTCCTAGACCTTAATCGCATCTTAATTTAATATGTGACAGGCATCCCCGGCGCACGGTACGTGCCCGGGGAAACTGAAATATCCCCTTTCCCTTTGACGAAGGGGATATTTCCATTTAGGTGAGAGGTGATCCGATTGTTAAGCAAACTGATTCGCATCACCAATAATTTGCGGCTGAAGCATAAGCTGCTCATTTCCTATATCGTCGTGGTCATGATTCCTGTCCTGATTGTCGGCTTAGCCGTAACCGCTTACTTTCGTAATCAAGCCATGGAACGGGCGATCGCTCAAACCACCAACAACGTCGAAAAGGTAAAAACCCGAACCGCTGCAATGCTTCGTGTGCCGATGGATATCTCCGATATCTTTATGCTCGACGAAGGGCTGGAGAAGATCGTCAGCACCACGTATCCCAATGTGTTAGAGCTGACCAAGGCGTACCTCAATTACAATGATTTCCGCGCTTACGACAGAACCTATCGGGAAGTGTCGGGGATTCGTTTCTATTACGATAATCCGACCTTGATCAACAACCTTGAATTAATCCCGGTGAACGAGGAGATCAAGGGGATGTATTGGTACCAACAAGCGATGAAGAACAAAGACATCGGGTGGTTTTACATTGACGACAAGCAGGAGGTTCCGGTGAAGCGGCTCAGTCTCGTTCGGCAGATCTCTTTTAAAGGAACGAAGAAAAGCGGTGTCCTTATGGTCATTATGAACCAGGAGGAACTGAACCGGATGCTGCAGCAAGAGCCTTTTGAGACGCTGATCACCGATGATTTAGGTTATGTGGTGGCCGCCAATAACCCGGCGATCGTCGGTAAAACGCTGGAGGATTTGGATTACGGCATCGACTTGCGAACCCAGCAAAAGGGGACGTTTCGGGTAGATATCCAAGGAGTTCCGTCCTATCTCGTTATCGACACCTTGAATCCGGAAGCCAGCATGAACGGGCTAAAGTTTATTTCCGTATTTGCGACGGAGCCTATTGTGAAGGACGCCAATACCGTAAGCCTTGTCGGATTGCTGATTATCCTTCTCGTATTGCTGATCGCGCTGGTGTTCGTATACACCGTATCGTTCCTGACGACCAACCGGATGCTGCGATTGAGCCGGCACTTAAACCGTCTGGCCTTAGGGGACCTGAACGTCGTGTCGCGGATCGACGGGAATGATGAGATCGGACAGTTGTCCCGGCAGTTCAACTACATGGTGGACAGCATCCGCCGGCTGATGGACCAGGTCGTGGAGAAAACAGAACAAAACAATGCCCTGGAGCTAGCCCAACGCGAGATTAAGCTGAAGATGATGGCCAGCCAGATTAATCCGCATTTTTTGTTTAACGCTTTAGAGTCCATCCGGATGAACGCTCATCTGAAGGGGGACAAGGAAATTGCCAACGTGGTCCGGTTGCTGGGCAAGATGATGCGCAAAAATTTGGAGGTCGGCCGGGAAAGCACACCGCTGAAGGAAGAGCTGGAAATGGTCAGCTCCTATCTGGAAATTCAGAAGTTTCGTTATGAGGACCGGCTAACTTATACCTTATCTATTGATCCCGCAGCCAGCTCTATTCGGGTGCCGCCGCTGATCATTCAGCCGCTCGTTGAGAACGCGGTCGTGCACGGGGTGGAGGACAAGGAAGAAGGGGTCCATGTTGAGGTGAATATTCAGAGAGACAAGGGAATGGTTCGCGTCTCGGTACAGGATAACGGAATGGGAATGACCCCGGAGCGGCTTGAAGAGGTCATGCGTTTTATCTCCGGGTCGAAGGAGCCGGAACAGGGACGCATCGGGCTGCGTAACGTGCATCAAAGGCTTGTCCTCTCCTATGGGGAAGAGCACGGATTGCGGATCGTCAGCGAATATGGCGCAGGGACGAAGATCAGCTTTACGATCCCGGCGGGAGGCAATCTCTAATTTTTATATGGTTTTGTTTGAAATCTCTCGGGTATTTCGTGAGCCGCTCCTCCCTTATCATTAAGCTATAGCAGACAAGGGGGGAGAAATTGAGATGGAAACGCTGTCAACTCAGCCTGAAACCAAAAATGTAAGCGCAACCCCTGCGCCGCAGAAGAAGCGGAAGAACGGTATCTGGCGGAGCATTTTGCAGCAAAAGTACTTATACTTAATGTCCATGCCATTCGTGATCTGGTTGTTTGTATTTAACTACCTGCCAGTGTGGGGATGGACGATGGCTTTCCAAAACTATAAGCCGGCGAAATCCTTCTCGGAGCAAAAATGGGTGGGATTTAAAAACTTCGTGGACTTGTTCCAGGACGAGCGGTTTTACCTGGTCCTCCGAAATACGCTGGCGATGAGTTTTATGGGGCTGGTCGCGGGATTCGTCATTCCGATTACTTTTGCGGTGTTGTTGAACGAGCTGCGCGGCAAGTATTTTAAACGAACGGTTCAGACAGTTTCCTATCTGCCGCACTTTGTATCTTGGGTTGTCGTTGCGGGGATCGTGACGAAAATGCTCTCGATCGACGGCGGGATCGTCAACGAAATCTTGGTTTCCTTGCATATCATTGACGAACCGATCCAATTCATGGCCCAAGGGAAATGGTTTTGGGGAATTGTAACCGCTTCCGATGTGTGGAAAGAAACCGGTTGGAACGCCATCATTTACTTGGCGGCAATCACCGGCATCGATAAAGAATTGTATGAAGCGGCACGGGTTGATGGAGCCGGACGCTTCCGGCAAATTTGGAACATTACACTGCCGGGGATCCGGACGACGATTTCGGTACTGCTGATCATGTCGATCGGCCATTTGATCGGCATCGGGTTCGAGAAGCAGTTCCAGCTAAGTAACTCGCTCGTAACGGACTATTCCGAAGTGCTGGACTTGTATGCACTAAACTACGGTATCAATATTAGCCGTTTCTCCTACGGTACAGCCATCAGTATGTTCACTTCCGTGGTCAGCATCATCCTGCTGCTTACGGCCAACGGAATCATGAAGAAAACGACAAAAGAGAGCATCATGTAAGGGAGGGAGAAGGGCGATGGCAAGTTCAAGCAGAGGCTTTAATGATACCCGGGGCGATAAAATTTTCAACATTTGCAACATCATCCTGATGAGCGTTATTTTGGTCATCACGTTGTATCCTTTCCTGAACGTGTTGGCGATCTCCTTCAATGATTCCACCGATACGGTTCGAGGCGGCATCTACATTTGGCCTCGGGAATTCACTTTGGAGAACTATAAGACGATCTTTAATTATTCCAGCCTGATTACCGGCTTTAAAATTACGATTTACCGGACCGTGCTTGGGACCGTGCTTGGCTTGATCAGCGCCTCAATGCTGGCCTATACGCTAAGCCGGCCGGATTTCAAATCCCGGAAGTTTGTATCCACCTTCCTGGCGTTGACGATGTACTTCTCCGGCGGTTTGGTTCCAACCTACATGCTGATGCGCCATCTCGATTTGATCGGCACGTTCTGGATTTACATCTTACCGGGCGTTGTCAGCGCGTTTAACGTGTTCGTCATCCGTTCCTTTATCGACGGGTTGCCGTATGCATTGCAGGAATCTGCCAAGCTGGACGGAGCCAACGACTTCACGATTTACTACAAAGTGATTCTGCCGCTCTGTAAGCCGGTACTGGCGACCATCGCCTTGTTCCTGGCGGTAGGCCAATGGAACTCTTGGTTCGACACTTATCTGTACAACGGGAACAAAGCGCATTTGACGACGCTTCAATATGAGTTGATGAAAATTTTACAAAGCACCAACCAAGGCGCAAGAATGATCAACGCCAACGATATGGCGAATCAGATGGCTCAGGTATCGCCGGAATCCATCAAAATGGCGATCACTATCGTTGTAACGGTACCGATCTTGATCGTTTATCCGTTCTTGCAGCGTTACTTCGTAGATGGGATGACGCTGGGCGCCGTCAAGGCTTAACCCTAGAGCCTGCCGGGCGGTAAGCCTGATGGATTAACGCCGCCAAATCCGCCTCCGCCGCAAGCTGCATCAGCGGCGGGGCGGCACTCGGCGGGTGGGAGTAATTTCTTTTTCAATCAAAGATGAAAGCCTTTACTTTTTTGGGTAACACCGGGAATGAGGGAAGCAACTCAGGTATCAGCAGGCGAAAGCCTGTTCATACAATACAAGTTTGATCAAGATGACGAGGGGGAACGTAGAAATGAAGTGGAAAAGCCCTAAAGCATTCGCGGCGATCTTGCTCGCGAGTACGGTGTTGGTTGCGGGTTGCGGAAGTAACGGTAACAATGCTGCCAACAGCAGCAATACCGGCAACGCGGGAAGCAATGCGGAAGCGTCCGCAGATAACAGCCCGATCACCTTTACCTTCTTTGGTGCGGATGCCAGCCCGAACTGGAACAACATGCAGGACGATGTAGGCAAAGTGATTACAGAGAAAACCGGTGTAACGCTTGAAGCCGAGTTTGACGTAGGTGCCGGCGGCGGCGAAAACAAAATCGCGCTGATGGCCGCAAGCGGTGACGTTCCGGATCTAATTTTTGCCAAAGGGGAATTGAGCAAGCTGGTGGATGCCGGTCTCATTATCGACTTGGCTCCGCTTATTGAAGAGCATGCACCAAACCTGAAGAAAATTTTCAGCGAAAATATGAACCGTCTGAAATACAGCAACGATGATCCTGCGATTTATTCCATCTTCACGAATGGCGGCGTGGATCAGCAGTACTTCGACGCTGGCGGCGGCTTCGAAATCCAGCAACGCGTTTTGAAAGAGCTGGGATATCCGAAGATTCGTACGGTTAAGGATTTTGAAAACGTGCTGAAGCAGTATGTAGAGAAACACCCGACTACAGACGGTCAGCCAACCATTCCGCTGACACTGAGCGCCGATGACTGGAGAATCATGATTACGGTAACGAACCCGGCGTTCCTGACAACAGGTGCACCGGACGACGGCGAATATTATGTCAATCCGGAAACTTATGAGGCGATGCTGCATTACAAACGTCCGGAAGAGAAGGAATACTTCCGTTGGCTGAATCACATGTATAACGAAGGCCTCCTGGATAAAGATACATTCGTGCAAAAAGAAGACCAATACAAAGCGAAAATTGCCAGCGGCCGCGTGCTTGGCCTGATCGACCAAGAGTGGGGATATCAGGATGCAGAAAACGCGTTGAAAACAGCTGGTAAAGACGAGTACACTTACGCGCACTTCCCGGTTACTTTGACGGAGGAATATGAAGATCATTCCTTCCAACAAGCAGGCGTTGACGGCTACGGAATCAGCATCACCACAGCATGTAAAGATCCGGTTCGCGCCATCAAATTTATCGACTGGCTGTCTTCTGACGAAGGTCAGGTTTTGAGAAACTGGGGCGTAGAAGGTAAACACTATACGGTTGATGAGAACGGCCAACGCGTCATTCCAGCCGACATTCAAGAACGTAAAGTAAATGACAGCACGAACTTCACGAAGGAATCCGGCATCAGCTTGTACCGCATCTTCGGTGCGAACTATGGTGACGGCGTGAAAGATCCTTCGGGCAACTACTACACCACGAACTTCCCTGAGCAAATCGTGGCAGGCTACACCGAAGCTGAAAAAGAAACGTTGAAAGCTTACAATGCAACAACTTGGAAAGACCTGTTCCCAGGTGAAGATGCATTTCCTGCGAAGGATTGGGGCGCTCTGTACAACATGCCTGTTCCTACGGACGGCGATTACCAAGTGATTTACCAAAAAACGCAGGATATCATCCGTAAGCGGATTCCGGAAGCGATTCTGGCGAAGGAAGCCGATTTCGACAAGATTTATGACGCTTTCCTTGAAGAGCTGGACAAAGCCGGCGCGAAGAAGATGGAAGCCGAGTATACGGAATTGGTTAAGAAGAGAGTCGAATTGTTTACCGGTAAGAAATTGTAATTGTAGCTTAGCAGTAACAATCTAAATAGGATTGCAAAAAGGCCCGTGTGTTTTCGGGCCTTTTTGCGCCAGTTAGCCATTATATACATCATTCAGGAGGATGAGGAAACTGAACTATTCGGAGCAAACGGAGTGGAAGCTATGGTATGATCGCCCCGCTTCTCGCTGGGAGGAAGCTCTTCCCGTTGGAAACGGACGAATCGGCGGGATGGTCTTCGGCGGGATTCATCGCGAGCGGATTGCGCTGAATGAAGATACGTTATGGTCGGGATTCCCCCGGGACCCGCAAAACTACGATGCGCTGCGTCACCTTGGACCGGCCCGGGAACTGATCTTCGCCGGCAAATACAAAGAGGCCGAGAAACTGATCGATGCGAAAATGCTAGGCCGACGCACGGAATCCTACCAGCCGCTTGGGGATTTGTGGCTGGAGCAGGGAGATTCGGCGACGGAGGCCGATGGGAATGAGCTGCAGGGATTCCGACGGGAATTGGATCTGGCGACCGGGATCGCAACGACGACTTATCGGATCGGGGGGGCGGAATATCGCCGCGAGGTATTCATCAGTGCGGTTGATCAGGTAATGGTTCTCCGCATTACGTCGCTGGGGAGTGAACCTGTGAATATGGCCGCTTCGTTGGACTCTCTTCTTCGGCATCAAGCCTTCGGCGGGCCGGCGGGAACGGCACGGATCTGCATGAGAGGCCAGGCCCCCAGCCATATTGCCGATAATTATCGCGGGGACCATCCGCAGTCGGTCTTATACGAGGACGGCTTGGGCCTCACCTTTGAGGCCCAGCTCTTGGCGCTGCCGGAGGGCGGCGGCACGGTGCAGGCAGCTGCCTCAGGCCGGCTGACGGTGAGCGGGGCGAAGGCGGTGACGCTGCTGCTGGCAGCCGCCACGGATTACGCCGGCTATGATCAGGCGCCGGGAAGCGGCGGCATCGACCCGGCGGAGCGCTGCCGGGCGGCGCTGGATGAGGCGGCAGCGCTCGGCTATGAGCAGCTGCGCCAACGTCATGAGGCCGATCACCGCCGGCTGTTCGGCCGCGTGGAGCTGCGGCTGGGCCGCGCGGAGGAGGCCGCCGAGCGGGCAGCCCGTCCGACCGACGAGCGGCTTGAGGCTTATCGCCGCGGAGAGTCGGACCTTGGGCTGGAGTCGTTGTATTTTCACTACGGCCGATATTTGCTGATGGCCAGCTCCCGGCCGGTGACGGAGGCTGCTCATCTGCAGGGCATCTGGAATCCGCATGTGCAGCCGCCGTGGAACTGCGGATATACGACCAACATCAATACGCAAATGAATTATTGGCACGCAGAGGTGGCGGGGCTGGCCGATTGCCATGAGCCGTTGTTCGAGCTGATCCGTGATCTTAGCGTAACCGGAGCCCGAACGGCGCGGATTCATTACGGCGCCCGGGGCTGGGTCGCTCATCACAATGTGGATTTATGGCGCCAATCCACGCCATCGGACGGCGAGGCCAGCTGGGCGTTCTGGCCGATGGGCGGCGTGTGGCTGTGCCGCCATTTATGGGAGCATTACGAATTTGGGCTGGACGAGCAGTTTCTGCAGGAAACGGCGTATCCACTGATGAAGGGAGCTGCCGAGTTTTGCCAGGATTGGCTGGTGCCCGGACCGGACGGACGGCTGGTTACAGCCCCGTCGACTTCGCCGGAGAACAAGTTCCTGACACCGGATGGCGGAGAGCCTTGCAGTGTGTCTGCTGGCAGTACGATGGATCTGTTCTTGATCCGTGAACTGTTGGAGCATACGATTCGGGCCGCAGAAATTCTTAAGGTTGACGAGGCGTGGCGACAAGAGCTGGCCGATACGCTCACGCGTATGGCTGAGCCGCAGATCGGCCCGGACGGCCGGCTGCAGGAGTGGAGCGAGCCGTTTGCAGAAGCCGAGCCGGGACATCGGCACGTGTCCCATTTGGTTGGCTTCTACCCGGGCAATGCGATCACGGTGCGGCAGACGCCGGAGCTGGCGGAAGCTGTCCGCCGCACGCTGGAGGAGCGCATCCGGAACGGCGGAGGCCATACCGGCTGGAGCTGCGCCTGGCTGATTAACCTGTACGCCCGGCTGGGCGACGGGGACACCGCTCACCGGTTCGTGAACACGCTGCTGTCGCGTTCCACGTATCCGAACCTGTTCGACGATCATCCGCCGTTCCAGATCGACGGCAACTTCGGCGGAGC
Organism: Paenibacillus sp. p3-SID1389; assembly: GCF_025151705.1. NCBI lineage: Bacteria > Bacillati > Bacillota > Bacilli > Caryophanales > Paenibacillaceae > Paenibacillus > Paenibacillus sp. p3-SID1389. Next base: position 15,180 of record NZ_JALXVO010000073.1, read on the forward strand.
AGCCGGCATCGCCGAGATGCTGCTGCAAAGTCATATGGGCAGCATCGACCTGCTGCCGGCCCTGCCTGCGGCCTGGACGAGGGGGCAAGTGAGCGGCCTGCGAGCCCGCGGAGGGTTTACCGTCGACATGACGTGGGAGGAGGGCCGTCTGACGTCGGCCTGCATCACGTCAACGTCCGGCGGCGAGTGCACGCTGCGCGGGCTGCATGGCCTGAGCGTCCGCTTGCCGGACGGCCGCACCGTGCAGGAAGGTGAACGCTTCCAGACGGAAGCGGGAGCGACGTACCTTGTAGGCTAGGGGACAGCCCCTGCGTCTCGCGGGTTACGGCGTCAAATTGATGCAAAAA
>NZ_JALXVO010000074.1:0-15059 GCF_025151705.1 Paenibacillus sp. p3-SID1389
TAGGCATTTCATATGCAGGAAGTACAATCTGTCGTAATCTATTGTAGCTGCAGATTATCCTATTACAAGTTTTTAGTTATCCTAGTATAATGGGTAACATATTAAGCCATGATTCAGGGAGGATCTCCGCGGATGAGCACGGAACCGAGATTAGAAGCCTTATCGAAATTTTTAAAAACGCAACGCGCCAAGCTGCATCCCCATACCGTAGGCCTTCCGGCAGGCTCCCGCCGGCGAACGCCCGGCCTGCGCCGCGAGGAGGTCGCCCAGCTCGCCGGGGTGAGCACGACATGGTATACCTGGCTGGAACAAGGCCGGGATATCAAGGTATCCTCCTCCGTTCTGGACGCGGTCGCCGGAGCGCTTAGACTAAACGCCGACGAACGCAAGTACCTGTTTGACTTGGCGTCCGACAGCGGCTTTCATCCCGATTGGGTTGAGAAGGAGCCGGTAATTACCCCGTCGCTCCATAAAATTTTGCAAGAGCTGAAATATTGCCCGACGATCATCTCCGACCGCCACTGCCATATCGTAGGCTGGAATCCTGCCGCTGCCCAGGTGTTTGTGGACTTCGAGCAAATCCCAGAGCAGGATCGCAACTTGATCTACCTGCTGTTCGCCAAGAAAGAACTGCGCAGCCTGGCCGTGAACTGGCCTCATTTCGTCAGGGGGTTCCTGGCTATCTTTCGCGCGTATTACGGACAATACGTTGCCGACCCTTGGTATTCACAATTTATCGACCGGATGTCACGGCAATACCCGGATTTCCAAGAGCTATGGAACCAGAGTGAGGTCAGCGCGGCTCCGGAGGTCATGATCGAATTCCGCCATGCCAAAGCCGGCAAAATGCTGTTTAATTTAACCTCACTTCAGGTTCAGGGGGATGCCGATTTGCGCTGCAGCGTGTATACCCCAATCGAAGGAACCGCAACCGAATCGAAGCTTAAGAAATTGCTAGAAGATACCTTTAAGAATGAGTATTGACAAACCGTGAAGAAATTCGTATTGTGGTTCATAGTGTGATAGTGAGAATCATTATCATAAATATGTGAACAAGGAGAATCACTCATGAAGAAGCTGTTTATTCCCCTTATTTTAGCCTTCACGGTTTTGGCTGGTGCTTGCGGCAATGAGACAGCACAGCAGAATTCTGCGGCAAACAACTCATCAGAGACCAATCAGACGAGCGGAAACGACTCCGCGGGGGCGGAGACGGCTTCCGGTACGGTTACATATCAATCGGAGAACGGTCCGATCGAAATTCCTGCCAATCCGAAGCGCATCGTGGCTCTGACGTACGCTCCAAACGTCGTGGCCCTGGGAGGATCGCTGGTTGGCGTTGATACCTGGACGATGAATAACCCGCTGTTTACCGAGAAATTAAAGGACGTCGCCGTCGTGTCCGAAGACAATCCGGAGCAAATCTTCGCTTTGGAGCCGGACCTGATCATTGCCGGATCGCATATGAAGAATCTCGATAAACTAAGCGAAATCGCTCCAACGATCATTTATACATGGGGCAAGCTGGACTATTTAGCCCAGCAAGTAGAAATCGGGAAAGTGCTCAACAAGGAGGCAGAAGCCCAAGCTTGGGTTGAAGATTTTACGAAGCGGGCCAAAGCCGTAGGCGAAGAGATCAAAGCCAAGATCGGCAAAGACGCCACCGTGTCTGTGTTTGAATATGATACGAAGAACTTCTATGTATTTGGGGACAACTGGGCCCGCGGAACGGAACTGCTGTATCAGATGATGGAGCTGAACATGCCGGAAAAAGCCAAACAAGATGCGTTGGGTCCGGGCTACTACACCTTATCAAACGAAATCATTCCCGAGTATGCTGGAGATTACATCGTACTGAGCCAGAACAAAGAAGCCCAAAACGAGTTCTTGCAATCCAATACGTGGAAAAATATCCCGGCCGTCAAGAACGGTCACGTAATCGAAATCGATACCGCAGCTTCTACCTACAGCGATCCGATTACGCTGGAGTATTTGCTGGAAATCTTTAAGGACGGATTCCTCTCGATGCCTTAAAGCTTAACTGGACCAAAATTAAAAAGGATGTGCCCCGCTGTGATGCAGAAGGGCACATCCCTTTTTTATGGGTTAAATAAACTCGATCCAGCCGATCTCCAGCCCCGGCTTGATATAATCAAACTTCAGCTCGTAATCGCCTTCCGTCAGCTCGATCCGGAGCTGCTTCTGCGTGACCCACTTGCCAAACGTACCGTTCGTCTGTACCGTGGTCAGCAGTTCTCCGTTCAGCAGCAGATTGCAGGCCGACTGCGACAGGTTCATCGCTTCGTAACGGATATGCGCTGTAACAGTGTACACCCCAGCTTCCTGAACCTTCACCACCGCAGTTCCGGCATCCGCCATAACCTTAGCGCTTTGCGAATGGGACAGCGTATATACGTCCGTTCCTTCGCCAGCAACCGGCAGATCACCTTGAACAGCCTTGATCAGGCGGACTTCGTCAACCGGTTTCGGTTCCCGCGCTAATGCAGGCGCATTCAGTAAAAATCGGCAAATGTTCATGGCACACCGTTGCAGTTCGCCAACCGTCAAGGTGCCGTTAGCCAAGGCTTCCAGCGTATTATCCCCCAGCGAATTGATTTCCGCACCATTGTTGTTAACGACCATATATAGATCGTTTTGCGCGCGTACCATAAAGGACGTGTTCTTCGCGTCGGCCGGACCGCCTTCAACGCAGTCGTTCATAACCGCCCACCAGTCCGTCATGACAATGCCCTGATATCCCCATTCATTCCGGAGAATGGTCGTATTCAGATCATAGTTGGATGCCGCCCAATGCCCGTTCACCGGGTTATAGGAAGTCATGATCGACGAGGCTTCCCCTTCCTTGACCGCCATTTCGAAGCCTTTGAGATAAATCTCGCGCAACGCCCGTTCCGAGACGACCGTATCCACTTTCGAACGCGCCTTCTCCTGGTTATTGCCGGCAAAATGCTTCACGGTTGCGGACGAACCGCCCTTCTTGATGCCCCGCGTCACCGCCGACGCAAAGCAGCCCGTCAAATAAGGGTCCTCGGAAAAATACTCGAAGTTTCGCCCATTTAACGGATGGCGATGGATGTTAATCCCCGGGCCCAGCAAGGTGTCGATTTCATTTTGCAGCAGCTCTTGGCCCTCCAGCACATATAACGACTCTACGAGGTTAACATCCCAGCTGGATGCAAGCAACGTTCCGATCGGCAGCTGAGTCGCCTTCAAGCCGCTGTCCATGCGGATGCCGGAAGGACCGTCGGCGCTACAAGCCACCGGGATTCCGTATTCTAACAAGTTCTCCCCCACCCCGCCAAAAGCGGAAGCCGTTCCAGGTGTAACCTTCGGACTGCTCATGCCTTCACCGCGTACAATCGTAGCCAGGTCCGCATCGCTCAGTTGGGCGACGAACTCCTCCAAGCTCGCTTTGCCGGCTTGAACGTCCTTTAATTTAATTCCGCGGTTCCCCGTTTGCGGATAGGCTTCCGGCAGTCTGCTTTCGATGCGTTCCTTCAGCGAAATGGTGCGCTGCGGCACTGCCTCCCGGACGATCTCATACGTCCCATCCGATTTCCGGCTTCCTGGTTTAATCCGGGAAAAACGTTCCGTAGGAGCCGCAGCTTCCTCCAACTGCTCCACAACCACCAGTTCAGCCAAATGGTAGGCGGCTTTCCCGTCCACCGTTACCCGCTCCGTATTTCGGATGCTGTTGCCTACATGAAGCTCATAATTGCCAGCTTCCAGCACGTAACAGGATTTATGCCCGGTATAGCCGCCATCGTCATAGGACGCCATCCGCCGTACCGGCAGTTGCAGGGTCAGCACATCGGTCTCGCCAGGCTGAAGCAGCTTCGTTTTCGCGAACGCTCCAAGCGCCCGGGCCGGTTTGCCCAATACGCCTTGCGGTGCTTCATAATACAACTGAATTACTTCTTTCCCGCTAAAATCCGATCCGGTATTCGTTACCGCCACTTGGACCTCCAGCCGGGCATCTGTATCCGCTCCTTCGAGCTTCACGCCTTGCACCTTCCAGGCAAAGGAGGTATAGGAGAGCCCGTATCCAAACGGAAACAGGACCTTGTCCGGACAAAACGTTTCAAAGTAACGATAACCGACATAAATATCTTCCTCATAGAGGTTCCGTTCTTCACTGCCGAAGTTGGCTGTGGACGGATAATCCTCAATGTGATAAGCGATCGTGTCCGGCAGTTTACCGCTTGGCGTGACATCCCCCGAGAGCAGGTCAGCCACGGCATGACCACCAATCATCCCGCCCTGCCATACGAACATCACTGCCCGAATCCGGCCTTGGTGGATCGGATCATTGATCCAGCTCATATCGATGACATTGGCCACATTCATCAACACAGCCACCTGATCGAAATGCCGGGTAACCGTTTCCAGATTCAGCCGCTCCTGTTCCGTTAACCGATAGCTTCCTTCGGTATCGGCGTTATCCTTATCCTCGCCGGCCGTCCGGCCGATGATGACGATCGCCTTGTTTGAAGCTTGCTTCGCTTGCGCTACGATTTCGTCGGTTAGCGGCATTTCCTTCTGGCACCAAGGCTCCGCAGCCCAACCGCCGCCGCCGTTATCAAACGGATTCTCGGAAATCCATTGCTCATATTGCTTCGCCAGCTGTTCATTCACTTGGATGCGAGGATTCGCCCGGAGTCCGTCCAAAATGCTGACGACATAAGGGACGTTCACCGCACCGCCAGAGCCTGTCCCGCTGCGATAGTAATCAATTTGGCATCTTCCGAAAACGGATACAATTTCATGCTCTCGAATCGGAAGCATAGCGTTTTCATTTTTTAGCAGGACGCCGCCTTCAGCTGCCGCGATTCTGCTATACTCGGCAAATCCTTCCAAAGGAACGCCTAACATCAATTTGCTCATCTCTCTGCTCTCTCCTATCCGTTAGTAGATCCCAACCCGGGATGCATCAATAGTAGTCCTAGCTTCTACTATACCAAAACCAACGTGAGGTTGGATAGGAAAACGTACATCTTGCCATGCAAAATTAAGCAAAAAGATTCGCATAAATAAATATTCCGAGATAAGGAATCACCCATAATAACGGCAGCAGATTCCACCAAACTGCCTGTTTGTACTTGCCCTTGGCGAAATAAGTCCAGCCCAGGATCAGCGCGAGCAGCAGACCACCAGGATAAGCCTGAAGATAAGCGAATAATGCTCGCATTCCTAGGTGAACCTCACCGGAATCATGAAAGAGATACGCGGAAATGCCAAGCACAATCAACCATGCCACGGAGAACATCGCATAAATGAGCTGCGACACAATCAGAAAGATTAAGGTTTTTCGTTTAGGAGTCATGGGGTGAAACCCGCCTTCCGTTCAGGAATCGCCTAACGTTAGTCAAACCATACTTCGGTGCTGTGCCGCAAATCAAACAGGCGTTGAATCTGTTTGGGCGTATTTCGTTCAAGCGATAAAGGCGGAAGCTCGTCACGACCGAAAAATCCGACCTCCAACGTCTCCATTCCGGCTTCCGCTTGACCTCCGACCCTCTCGCACAAAATAAATATTTTGTAGATATGGTACGCCTCCGGAGGATGATCGTGGAATTTCTTGTCCAACACCGCCAGCAACCGCACAGGAACGACGGTGAGACCGGCCTCCTCCTTCACTTCCTTAACCGCGACTTCTTTGGGCGAAAGACCGATATCGGCCCAACCTCCAGGCAATGCCCACGCCCCGTCAACCCGTTCCCGGACGAGTAGAATCCGGTCATCCTGGAACACTACGCCGCGCACATCAACCTTTGGGGTGGCATAGCCGGTTTCGCCTGCGAACAGCGTTTTAACCTTCTCCGTCTCGACTTCGGTATAACGGCTGAGAATTTCCACGCTAAGCCCACGCAACATCTCAAAGCGTTCAAGATCGTACATATCTTTGGAATAAGCCAGCCCGGCCTGACTGATGGCCTGAATTTGCTTTGCCCACTCCAGCCATTGCAGCTTCGGAATCGAGTCCGACATCCTATCGCAACCTTTCGGTAGAAGTCTAAATCCACTGCACCACCATGGCAATCATATATGCAGCAGGGAAGATGATGAGTTGTGCCGCTAATGTTCCGATAAATCTGGCGCCCATCAACATAATATAGATCCTCCCCAGCTGCTGTCGGGACTCCTCCTCATGCATCGCCCGATCGGTAATGAGCCCCAATTGCGGATCGATGAAGATCGTCAGCAGAATCGTAGCGATACCGTTAATGATGCCGGAAGCCTGCGAAGCGGTTGTACTCAGCTCCGGCACCAGATAAGCAGCATACAAGGAAGCCAACACGCCAACCGTATAGAAGGCAGTCACCGCGATATTCAGCAAAATAAACCGTTTCGGAACCCCCAGCAAACGATACGAACGGAGGCGAAGGGTTGGTTTACGAAAATGATGCCTGACGTTTTTGAGCTGGGTGATTGTCACGCTCGTTACGAGCTTGGGCAAGGACCCGGTGACCTCCAGCTTCGCGATCACACGTCCAAACAGATTCACACAAGTCGGAAACAGAAGCATCGCCAATAGAGTTCCGACAGAACCAGCGAGCAGATTGATCCGCAAGTAGTTCATGACTTGGAAATCCGGGTGCAGCTTGGAATAATCAATGAATTTGGCGGTCATCGGCGACTGAATCAGATTGGCCGTTCTGGAGACGAGCACAACAATGCCTGTCAAGGACAGCGCCACGGCAATTTTGTTCAGTTTCACACCGGCATAGCGTATAGAATACGACAGCGTCTCCGCCGCATGAATAATCATGGTTAGGACGCACACGATTACCAGATAGGTGGTCACTTTACTTCCCTCTCCAACTAACTTCCACTATTTTTCGTTGCCGTGTTTAAAATGCCCCGTGGCTTTCGCCATGATCAGTTGGACTTCTTTAGGAGTCGCCGCGCTCTGGATACGCGTGATAAACTTCTCCGCTTCTTTCCCCGAGAGTGTGGTGACCCTGCACCCATTCCAAGAAATGAACACTTTTCGGTTTTTCGTCATCTCGTAAGAAAAAATCTCTTCATCCAAACGATTGCGTTTATCTACGTTTCCCAAACCAGGGCCTCCAAATTAAAGTTAAATTTTTTTCACATACTTGGCCATCAACGTACGATAATCGAACAGAACTTCTTCTTTTTCTTCGGTATATACAAATCCATTGGATTTATAAAAGAGCGTGCCGATGTCGTTCTCACGTTCACACCAGGCGTAAATTTCTTTAATTAACGGGTTCAGACGAATCAACTCATTAAGCAATTTCTTGCCGATGCCCTTGCGCTGATGCTCTTTTAAGATATAAAGTCGAGTCAGTTCACTAACCCCTTCATCATCCGCTTCCGTTAGTTGGCCGAACCCGACGATCTCCCCTTCCCATTCCGCGACCAGAAACTTCCGCGCGGCTTGCGCTTCGTCCAGCGTAATGCTTTGCTCCAAGCTGCTTTTCGCATAGGCGTGGGTTAAATACGTGGCGATAAAATGCTCCGGATAAATCGTTTCATAGGTACTGTTCCAGGTTTCCACAGCTACCTCGCGAATGCCGTCGATGTCGTTCAGTGTTGCCGGACGGATCAGCAGTGAATCCATCAGCTTCAATCCTTTCTGTTTCGTAAATAACGGGACCCAGCTTCGGATATGGACCTATCTCCAGCCGGGTCGTATATCAAAAACGCTTCACTATAAAATTACTTCTTACAAAAACTATGATACACTGACCTCAACCGAGAAAGCTACCCCTATTCATGAAATCGCTTTCTTTATTACCAATGTAATCGGCAAAGCCTTGTCTGATGCGTTTCCAAGCTAAATTTCATCGCCAAGGAATAGACGAATGTTGTCAGTTTCACAAACCATATATATAAGAACAAAGGACTGAACTTGAAGAAAAGCTGGTTTCTAGACTTAACACAGGTATGAAGAACACGTGCTACGCTTAAGTGATGATTCCCATGAACAAAAATAGGAGGCGATCAACTTGCTGGTGAACAGCGTGAATTGGCGGGAATTAGCCTTTCATCGTATCCCGCGTATGCTCATTGATGAACATGAGCCGTTCCGTCCCATTCGGGTTGGTGTTACGGTGCTGACGGAAACCGGGCCGTCTCCTTCGTTCAAGCGAATGTTGATGGTGGACGGGGAGCGTGTCGGGAAGGGGGGGTGGCCCTTCTTGGTGAGAGAGAGTCTAGGATTTTACCCAGCGCTTCCCCAACTCATGCCCGGCCAGCACCAGGGGCACAACCAGCAGGCCTACCGGGAGGCTGAGCAGGATTTCTCCACAAGTCACTACTTTTTCCGAAAGTAAGCGGTTAAACAGCAGTAACGAATAAGGCAGCACAATAAGGACAGCAGTGACGACGCCCGGGGTGTACATTTTCAGATACAACGATTGGGCGACATGGGTAAACACATGCAAGAAGAATAACGTATTGAACGCCAGAAAGATAAAGTACCTCCCCTGCTCCGCCGCTATCAGCGTAAACGGAACAAAAACGATAAATTCCAGGAGCACGGCTACGGCGAATTGACTGCTAGTGATGTCCAGCATCTGGGTTAACGAGCGCTTCAGGCTCGCCGGGACGGCGGCCACCACCTTCTGGCGATTCCGCTTCGCCCAAGGTCCTACCCAGATAATCTCCTCCATGTCGTGAATCACAAACACCACGAGAAACAGCCAAACCAGAGACGAAAGGCTGATATGGCTCATTTGTGGCACCTCCTATTCAACAAGACTCCAACCGATTGCAATTTCGCGTTTCACCTCGTTGCCGATCTGGATCTCTTTGCTGCTAAAGGGTTTGCCCCCCATGCGAAGGTAAAAGTCAATTGATGGGTTACCCTCCAAAACCCAAGCCATCATCGATGTATTACCTTTGCTGCGCAGGTGATTGATGATATGGTTCAGCAGTTGCTGTCCTAGACCCATTCCTTGGTATTCTTTGAGAATATAGATGGAGTAAAGTTCCCCTTCATAACCTAATTCAGCTTCCCGACATTTCCCACCGTGGGCAAAGGCAACAACGCAATCTCCATCTTTGCCTACTACGATTCTATCGTCATCCTGAAGTGAGGCGAAGATGTCTAACCATAGCTTGACTCGACGTTCTTGGGTGATTGGGTCGAGAAATTCATCAGCAATTAACCCTCGGTATGTGGTTTTCCAGCTTTCAATATGAACGTGTGCAATACCTTCGATGTCCCGCTCTACCGCCTGCTCCAGCCTAACCACGGTCTATCCCCCCTTTTCATAAACCATAATCCAACTAACTCACCCCATCAAAACACCGATGATCGTCCAGACGCCGGAAGCGGCGATCAGCCACAGGGCGATGCGCTTAAACCGCTGCTCGTTGAGCTTCTTCAGCGCACGTATGCCAACGAATACGCCAACCAGCATACTGGGCACGAACCACGCCGTATAATGAAGTGTCTCCGGGGTCAGCAATCCCCCATACAGATAGGTTAAGATCGTCACAATGTTCAGGAAAATGCCGTACACCGAAATATTGGCCCGAAACGTCTCCTTGCCTACGCCCTGATTGGATAAAAACAAAGCAACCGGCGGGCCGCTCATCGAGATGCTGCCGTTCAGCAGCCCGCTCGCTGCACCGACGGGCAGGTAGGCCAATCGGTCCCGCTTGATCGGAAACGTCTTGCCTGCCAGCTGCAGTGCAGCTACAAGGACGATGACTACACCCGTTGCCAGCTTTAAGATGTCCGCACTCAGAAACAGCAAGAGATACGTCCCCAGCGGAGCCGCCAGCAGACTGGAGAGGATCAGGAGCCATATCTTGCGAATATCAGCGTGTTTGTAGCAACCGGCAAATACGATCCCATTGGTGCAAAGACTCAATATCACGACGATGGGTACGGTTTGCTGCAGCGGGATGATCTGACCCAGAATCGGCGTCGCAATCAGCGCAAATCCAAAGCTCGTCAGCCCTTGGGTAAATCCAGCAACAAAGATAACGATGACTCCAAGCAAGATAAGAACGGACAACTCCATGATCCCAGGCTCCTTTTGGGGTAAAAAACTTCCACTAGTTATGCTTCGTCTACTTTACCACCATCGACCATTTCTTTCTATGCTCCATCTCTGGATTCGGTCGAATCACTCCCCAAAAAAAGACCTCCCCCGAAAAGAATCGGAGCAGGTCTTGGATCATAAGCGGCCTATGCTGTTAATTTTTCTTTTTCGTCACGGTCGTCGAGTCCGATGCTTCATCCGCCGTCTCCCGAACATCGCGATTACCGGTGATCTCCTCGGCCGCTTCCATCAGCGGCGCAGGAATCGGGCGTTGACCGGACGCAGCCGGTACTCGATTCCGTCTCTCTTTCACCCAGTAGATCCCGGCGAGCAGCGCAGTTAATCCTAATCCAACCACCAAACCAGTTCCTTGTCCGGAAATAAAGGGCATGCTCACAATGATAGCGACCATGCCGATAAGACCAACCCAGGACGTATACGGGAAACCCGGAAGCTGACATGCAGCTTCCGGAGAGCAAGGCGTTACACGCCGCCAGCGATAGTGGGAGGCCAAAATGATAAAGTAGGAGAACAACAGCGAAAATCCGCCGCAGCTGACTAGAAAGAGGTACACCTGCTGAGGCAGCAGGTACCCCATCGCCAAGCCGAGCAGCATGGCGGCTCCCGAGAACAGGATGCCCTTGTACGGGATATCATGTCGGTCTTTAAGCCATGCGGGGGCGTGGCCTTCCGCGGCCAGCGAACGCAGCATCCGGGCAAGCCCAAACGTCGAAGCCAGCATGGTGGACAGAATCGCCGTAATCATCACGATATTAATCAGTGTCCCGGCCCATCCCATTCCCCAGCGGGTTAAGGCTAAAACTAACGGGCTTTGGTCCGCAACCATTCCTTGTGTCGGATACAACATCAGAATCACGGCGATCGCGGCGATATAGAGGGCGAGCAAACTGATCAGGGTCATATTAATCGCCCGGGGAATTGTCTTTTTCGGGTTCTCCACCTCGGAAGCGGCTAAGCCGATCACCTCAAATCCCGAATAGCTGAACATCACGATAAGCATACTGCCTGCAATCCCTGCAATCCCGCCGGGAAACCACGCTTCGCTTCGCAGCTCGCCTAACCCAGCGGCCGGAGTCCCCGGAATCCAGCCCGCAATCAAGGCCAGGCCAATGACGATGAACCCGACGATGGCCAGCAGCTTCACCGCCGCCAGACCGCTCTCAAGCTTGCTCAGATAATCGGCCCCAAGCAAATTAAGCAGCGTGATCCCCACGATGATGAGCATGCCCATCGCGACCTCCGGAAAGTTCGGAAACCATTCCCTGAGAAAGGTGGACGCCGCGATCGATTCACTGGACATCGCCAGAATCAAGCCCACCCAATATACCCAACCGGTAATAAAGCCAATCCCGCGGCCAAAGCTCCGCTCCGCATACGTCCGGAACGAGCCCGGCACCGGGTCAGCCGCCGTCATTTCCGAGAGGGCATAGAGAATGATGTATACCAGCAATCCGCCCAGAATAAACGATATCAAAATGCTGGGACCCGCTGCTTTAATCGCCACGCTGGAACCGAGAAAAAACGAACCTCCGACAATCGTCCCCAGCCCCAGCATCGTTAAGTGAAACGTCGAGATTCCTTTTTCGCCAGCCTTGCCATTGCCCATAAGCCAAGCCTCCCTCAAGCTCTTAGTAAACTATAGGGAGTATTGGCGAAAATTAACGAAATTATGTTGTATAACCTTATGTCAGGACTACAAAGCGGCTTCTTCCCGCCATCGCTCCGCTTGTTCCCGAATCATCAAGACGAATTGCTCCAACGCAGGGGATCGCCACTTCTTCCGGTGTAATGCCAACTGCGTCGCCACCCGCTGCGATTCGTCATTCCAATTCAGCTTCACCAGCTTGCCTTCCGCAAGCTCACTGCGCACGGTGACCAGCGGTAAGAAGGAGACTCCCAGCCCGGACATCACGCACTGTTTGATCGCTTCGATGCTCCAGAACTCCAAATTCGGGTCGGGAAAAACACCGTGGCTGTTCAAGTAACGCTCAAATAAAGTTCGATAAGAGCAGCCGCTTTCGGTGTGCAGGATCGTCTGATCCTTCAGTTGATCCGGAACAACCTCTGCCTCATGGCTTAACGGATGGTCGGCCGGAGCAACCAACGCCATCGGTTCATGAACAAGCGTTTCGATCTGCAAATCCCGATCTTCCACCTCCGGTTGCAGCAGGAAGGCCACGTCCAGTTCCCCCGAACGCACCAAATCCCTTAATTCCCAGCATTGACCGGGCTTAAGCACGATCTGCACCAGGGGGTAACGTTGCCGGTAATGACGAATCACCTCCGGCAATCGGAACGCGGCTAGGGATTCCGGTGCGCCGATTTTAAGAGATCCTGCCATTTCGGCCGCGGGGTGCAGCGCATTTTTGGCCATTTCGTGGATTTTGGCGATCTCCTGCGCGTAAGGAAGCAGCCGCCGCCCCGCATCGGTCAAGACGATTTTTCTGCCGATTCGATCGAACAACGGCAAGCCGATTTCTGCCTCCAAAGCCTGAATCTGCGCCGTCACACTGGACTGCGCATAATCCAGCTGCTGGGCAGCCCGGGTAAAGCTGCCGGCCTCAACCACCACCAAAAACGTAAACAAATGACGCGATTCCATACGTTCATCCTCTCCCATCGAAAATTCGAATGGATTAAATTCGATAATTCTGTTTTTCCTATGGATCTATTATCTGATACGCTGGAAAAAAACACAACGAAAGCAGGAATCGCTTCATGAAACAAACAAGCAGCAAACTCCAAAAAGGAATTGGCCTGCCGCAGGCTATCGCTTTATACATCGGCGCTGTACTGGGCTCTGGTGTGCTCATCGTACCGGGCCTGGCGGCGGAGATGGCCGGACCGGCCTCCCTGCTCGCATGGGGATTCATGACATTGCTAATCTTACCGATGGCATTGTCGATGGGCCTCCTGTCAGCCAAATATCCAAATGCCGGGGGCGTGTCTCACTTCGTCACATTGGCTTATGGAGATAAGGCGGGGACACTGGTCGGCTGGTTTTTCCTCATGTCGGTGCCGATTGGTGCCCCGGTCGCCGCATTAACCGGTGCCGGGTATTTAACCGCTGCGCTGGGTTGGGGAGAAGGAGCCAAGCTGGCCGTTGCTGCGGCGATGCTGGCTGCCGGCCTGTTGATGAACTGGATCGGCATGCAGCTTGCCGGCAAAATCCAGATCGCGGTCGTCATCGCCATCGCCGCTGTATTAATCTTTGCTTTCGGAGCCGCGCTGCCAAGGATGGAAAGCAACCATTTCACCCCGTTTATGCCAAATGGTTGGCTCAGCGTGGGTCAGGCGGCTTCCATGCTGTTCTGGTGCTTTATTGGCTGGGAGGCGGTATCGCACTTGTCCGAGGAGTTTAAGGATCCGCAAAAAGCGGCGATCAAAGGAGTGACCGCCGCTGCGATTATCGTAGGGATCTTATATTTTCTATCTGCGCTGGCCACGGTTGGCACGCAAAGCTACCTGAAAGGCGGCTCGGAGTCTTCGATGGTCTGGATCATCAGCCAGCCGCTGGGCTCCTGGGGCGGCATTGTCGCGGGGGTCACCGGGTTGTTCATTTGCATGGCCGGAATCATCGCTTATACCGGAGCCGCTGCTCGGGTGGCTTACGCGATGTCCCGCGAAGGAAACGCCCCGAAATGGTGGAACTCGTTGTCTCCTCGGTTTCATACTCCAACGGGTTCGCTCTTGTTTCTGATGTTCTGCTTTACGGCAGTCATGCTGCTTTACGGTACCGGGACGGTCTCTCTAAGCACGCTGATCCAGTTTCCGAACGCGACTTTTATTCTGACGTACATGGGCGGCTGCGCTGCGGGAATTCGTCTCCTCAAAGGCAGCCGAACCGGCGTTGTTCTCAGCTGGATTTCGTTTGCGGCTACAGCCGTCGTATTTCCGTTCACCGGTTGGGCCATGCTCTACCCGCTACTTATTGCGCTGCTGTTTCTCGTGATCCAGCTGCGCTTCAGCCGGCGGAAGGCAACTTCACTGGATGCCTAATTTGAGACGGTCGGGACGAGGCTGCGGCAGGACAGCATCCTGTCTGTCCATCGCAGCCTTGCTCATATCCGCCCCTCATCGAAATAGGTGACTTCCACCCCTTTTGCCACGATGGAGCTAATCCCTTTCGGATAATATGGCATCAGTTCGTCCGCGCGCTCCACGTCGACCCATGCGATGTCCAAAATCTCGTCCGGACGGGTGATCTCAAGCTCGCCACCCGTAATTTCCGCCCGGAACGTCAGCAGGATGACATGCTCCTCGTTGTCCATATGTACGAATTCATTGACGGCCACGATCCCGTGCACCTCGACATCCAGCCCTGTCTCCTCTTTCCCTTCGCGGATCGCCGCCATCTGCAGCGTTTCGCCAGGCTCAACCGCCCCTCCAGGCAGCGTCCAGGCTTCATTTTCATTTTGCACCATGAGCACCTTGGTTCTCGTCTCATCGGGAATTAACAGATATACGACATCCGTTCGTTTCATCGTTAGCCTCCAAATAATAAGTCCAATATCGTCGAAAATTTACCCGATGGCTGTCCCCGAAGCACATCCGGATCGTAGATTTCCACATGACCGCAGTTCAGGCAGGAGACGAATAAATAATGGTTATGCTGAATGTCCATCAGTTTACTTAAGCCGGTACCGGTCATGGCCACTTCTTTCACCGCAGCTTCCTGGTTTCCACACTTGCTGCATTTGAACCGACGCTTCAGCACCTCTTCCAAATCGAAGTAATCCCCAACCCGAGGAGGGTCAACAGGATCGCCCGATACCGGTCCGGGGAATCCTTCCAGATGCTCAGGCAGCACCTCATGTTTGCATTCAGGACAGACGTCACCAACCAATATGACCTGTTCTCCGCACCAAGGACACTGAATCATGCTTTCGCCTCCTCGTATAGTATCTTTAAAAAGCTCTTTTAGGTTCATTTCCATCCCCCCGGGGGATGGAAAACAGCCTCCAAATTTTCAGCTTGTTCTTTGAAAATTCT